>DAOSUR010000017.1 GCA_035378985.1 Anaerohalosphaeraceae bacterium | reverse complement strand
CTTGCATTTTTCCCCTGATGAATAAGGGATTGAAACTCCAAAATCATACACGTTCTCCTGCTTTCATAATTTCTTTTTCTTGCATTTTTCCCCTGATGAATAAGGGATTGAAACTGTTCGTGTTATCCTCCTGAACATGACGAAGCGGAACTCGGAGACCTTGCATTTTTCCCCTGATGAATAAGGGATTGAAACCTGGCCGGCGGACAGCATCCAGACGCCAGTGCCCAGCATCCAGTCGCCAGTTATCAGTCATCAGTGGACAGTTATCCTGTAAATTCGTTTGTTTTTTTTGAATCTGTGAAATCTGCGCAATCTATGGTTAATTGTTTCGGATTTCTCCGTTTGCTGGAAGCTTCGGTGGGCAAGGCGCAGGAAGGATAAAAAAGATAAGGCTGGATTCCCGCCTGTGCGGGAATGACAGGAATCTGCGGCGGGAATGACAAGTGCAGGCCAAAATCTCTTTTGTCAAATGGCGGAGAATCTGTGCGAGAAAAATAGCCGCGGGCGCAAGCCCGGGGAAAGAAAAGGCACGCCGCCTTCCTGCTCTTTCTCCTCGCCCTTGCGCGCGGGGCTATCTGACGGCGGACAGCATCCAGTCGCCAGTTATCAGTCATCGGTTATCTTTGTAAATTCGTCTGCTTTTTTTGAATCTGTGAAATCCGTGTAATCCGTGGTTAAAAAATCTCTTTTTTGTTCAATCTGTGGTTAACACCTCGTTTTCATCCGCTGGACAGAGCCCCTTTGCGGCGGTAGGATATTCGGGGTCTGATGAGCGGATGGATGCACAAAATTGTGGGGGTTTATACCCGCTTGTTTGCGGTGTGGGTGGTTCTGTTCGGGGTGCTGGCGTATTTTTTCCCGCAGCCGCTGCAGATTGACAAGCGGTACAACATGCTCTTTTTCGGCCTCACGATGTTCGGGATCGGGGCGGTTCTGGAGCCGTCGGATTTTCGCCGGATTGCCGCCCGCCCGGGGCTGGTGCTGCTGGGCACAATTGCCCAGTTTACCTTGATGCCGCTGGGGTCGTTTGCGCTGGCCAGGCTTCTTCGGCTGCCGCCGGAACTGGCGGTCGGACTGATTATCGCCGGCTGTGCGCCCGGGGCGATGTCCAGCAACGTCATCAGTTATATTGCCGGAGCTGATACGGCGTATTCGGTCTCGCTGACGACGGTTTCGACGCTGCTGTGTCCGGTGGTGACGCCGGCACTGACGAAATGGCTGGCGGGGGCGATTCTGCCGGTGTCTTTTTGGGCGATGGTGCTGGATATTGTCTGGATGGTGGTGGTGCCGCTGGCGGCCGGATTTGCCGTGCGGTCTTTTTTCGGGGCGTTTGTGGAGAAAATCAAAGAGGTCTTTCCGGCCCTTTCAGTGACATTTATCATTTTCATTTGTTCGTATGTGATTGCCAACAATCATCAGCGTCTGCTGCAGGTGACCGGTCCGGCGCTGGCGGCGGTGTGTTTGCTGAATCTGTGGGGCCTGACGAGCGGCTATCAGACGGGGCGGCTGTTCGGGCTGCCTGCGGCGCAGCGGCGGACGCTGTGCATCGAAATCGGGATGCAGAACGCCGGACTGGGCACGGCGCTGGCGCTGAATCAGTTCGGTCCGCAGGCGGCGGTGCCGACGGCCTTCTTTGTGTTTGTCTGCATTATCTCGGCGGCGGTTCTGGTGGAATTCTGGAAAAACAGGCCGGCTCAGACTCCTTAGGGGGTACTCTTCGGCGGACGGATTATCAGACCTTTTTTCCGGCCGAAAATATTTTTGGGCTCCGTATTTTTCCTGAAGATGCCGCTCTTGTCGGCGTGTGTTTCTTTCAAACCCCTTTTTTACAGACGTTTTCCCGAAGGTTATCGGACTGTTTGAGGGCGTTTTTTTTTCTTAAAAGGGGTGTGAAGGCGCAAAAAACCCTGCTGAATCCGGGTAGAAAACCCTCCGAAATAAAAACAGCCCGCCGAACCAAGACGGAAGAATCCGCCTGCCGGAAAGCAGGTCCGACGAAGGAAAGTTGCAAATGGCGAAATGGAATCTTAAAAATCGGCTGTCCGGCCGAATGCCGGGGAGGATGTTTTGGTTTGCGGCCGCAGTGATTTTGCTGATTAGTATTGTGGGAATCTGCGGCATCTGGAATGCCAATATTCAGATGCTTCGGTACCTGACAATCCGGCAGGCGCAGTCCGGCTCTCCGCACACGGCCGCACTGCTGAAGGAATTCGGCGAAGACATTCATCTGAATATTCTGCTCCAGGCCCTCCTGTTTCTACTGGTGGAATTCGGCCTGGTGATTTGTTTTTTGTTTATGGCCCGCCAGCGGCGTCTGAAACAGCGTCTGGAAGACCTGTCGGCGGGTCTGCAGGGGATTGTGGATTCGAAAGGCCGTCTGAATCTGACCCCCATCGGGTTTGAGGGGACGGATGAAGCGGCCGCTCTGGCCCGCGGCATCAATAACCTTCTGGAGAAAATCCGTCCGTCCTATCAGACGCTTGAAGAAACGCTGACCCGTCAGAATCGGGTCCTTGAGGAGATTCGGGACCGGCGCCAGCAGGAAATCCAGCGCCGCCGCCAGGCCGAAAAAGACCTGATGCTGCGTCAGTTTATTGTGGACCATGCCGGTGAGGCGGTCTATCTGGTTGAACCGGACGGCAGACTTGCGGATGTCAACGAAGTGGCCTGCCGCTGGCTCGGCTACAGCCGGGCGGAACTTCTGGGGATGAAGATTTCCCAGATTGACCCTCATTTTCCGTCGGAGATCTGGCCGAAGCACTGGGATACCGTCCGCCGGCAGAAACAAATGCTGATTGAAACGGAACACCGGCGCAAGGACGGCACATGTTTTCCGGTGGAAATCGCTCTGACGCACTTCGAATGTGAAGGCAAAGAATATCATTGTGCATTTGCCCGCGACCTGACCAGGCGGAAACAGGAAGAGCAGATGCGGATTCAGGAGGCGGAAACCGTTCAGGCCCAGCAGCAGGCCCTGCTGCAGCTGGCCACGATGCCGGCGTTTATCAATGGGGATGTGGAAGCCGTAGCCCGGTATCTGACGGAGGCCGGAGCGCGGCTCCTGAAGGTCCGGCGATGCAGCTTCTGGCTGTATGAGGAGCGGGAAAATCACCTCCGCTGTCAGGACCTCTATGATGCCCAGACAGGCGAACACAGCAGCGGTTTTATTGTTAAGGGCGAAACATGTCCGGATTACCTGAGGGCCCTGCAGTCCGGACGAGTCATTGATGCGGATGATGCCTGGAGAGACCCGCGAACGCAGGATTTGCTGGGCACTTATCTTCGTCCGCTGGGCGTGGTTTCCCTGCTGGATGCCACCGTTCGATTTTCCGGAAAGTTTATCGGTGTGTTCTGTTCGGAAAGCGTGGAAACCCGTCGGCTCTGGAATGACCTGGAAATCCGGTTCGCTGCTGAACTGGCCGACCAGATTTCTCTGGTTTTGCTGAACCGTTCCTACCGTCAGTCGGAGCGGCAGGCCCGTCAGGAGGCCCGCTCGGCCGTATCCGCCAATCATGCCAAGAGCAACTTTCTGGCCAGCATGAGCCGTGAAATCCGCACGCCGATGAACGCCATTCTCGGTTTTGTGGACCTGCTGGCGCAGGAGCCGCTGGGCGAGGAACAGATGAATTATGTCAAGGTCATTCAGAACAGCGCGTCTAACCTTCTGTCGCTGCTGAATGACATTATTGATTTTTCCAAAATCGAAGCGGGCAGGATGAAGGTGGAGATTACCGACTGCCATCTGCCGGGTCTGCTGGAGGATTTGGATTCTCTGATGCGTCCGCAGGCCAGCCGGAAAAATCTGGATTTTCAGATTCTCCAGTGTCAGGAACTGCCGGAAAAAATTCAGACCGACCCCATCCGGCTGCGGCAGTGTCTGCTGAATCTGCTCAGCAATGCCGTTAAATATACGGAGAAGGGCCATGTGTATCTGAATGTGTCCCGGCTGGAGGAGGACAATGCCTCCTGGATACAGTTTGCTGTGGAGGATACGGGCATTGGGATTCCGCCGGAGCTGCATTCGTCAATTTTTGATGCGTATGTCCAGGTGGAAAAGCATTCCTCCCACGCCGGAAAGGGAGCGGGTCTGGGGCTGGCTATCACGCGTCATCTGGTTTCGATGCTTGGCGGCCGTCTGCGGCTGACCAGCACGCCGGGGGTCGGCTCGGTGTTTACGCTGTTTTTGCCGCTTACGCCTTCCTCCAAGGAAGGCCCCCTGTGGAATAAGTATGATGCCCCCTGTTCCGTGCCGGCTCTGCCTGCCGGTGAGGAAGAGCGTCTGTCCGGTCAGGTTCTGGTGGTGGAGGATAACCCGTCCAACCAGATTCTCATCTCGATGCTGCTGAAGAAACTGGGTCTGGAGGTTACGCTGGCCAATGACGGACTGGAAGGGGTTCAGGAGGCTCGCCGGCAGAAATATGATGTGATTTTGATGGATATGCAGATGCCGCGGATGAACGGATATGACGCCACACAGACCCTTCGTTCGGAAGGGTGTATGACGCCGATTGTGGCGGTGACCGCCAATGCGATGAAAGGGGATGAGGAAAAGTGTCTTCAGGCGGGCTGCGATGCCTATCTGAGCAAGCCCATCGACCGGAAGAAGCTGACCCAGATTCTCCGCCGGTATCTGGGGACCTCCGGAAAAGCTGAACTGCCTGTCGTCACCGCCGCGGAAGCAGGACCGCCCGAGTCTCCTGCGAAATCCTGAAGAGAAGGCAAGGTCTGTGACTGCGGAATCGTCAAGACAATCTGAGCCGTTGAATCTTTCGATGTTCTGGCAGGAGCCGGGAATCTGGCTGACCGGCCTGGCGGGTTTGGTTTTTTCCGTCTTTTTGTTTTTCGGTTCGCTGGCATCGGTGGAGCGGGCGGCCGTCCGGGATTTCTCGAGGAGGGCCGAATCGGCGGCCAATGAATTTCACAAAGTGATTGACGGTGTGTTTTTTGACCTCGGCTCTCTGGAGCGTTTTATTGAATGTTCGGAGGAAGTGACGGCACAGGAATTCCGGGATTTCACCCAGCCGATGCTTGCCAACTCGCCGGTTCTTCTTTCTATCAGCTGGATAGAGCCGAACAGGTCGGAAGCGGCGGGGCGGTCTCCAGAGGGATACCGTCTCCGCTTTGGAGAGCCGTCTGTAAGGCCTGCTCAGGAGCAGGATTTCTTCGTGCAGCCGAACCCGCAGGTTCTTCGTCGGGCGCAAAACAGCAGCAAACCCGCCGTGGACTATCCGGATCTGGAAACCGGACGTCCGGGGCCTTTCCGAATCGCCGTCTGTATTCCGATTCAGACCCAGGGCACGGCAGGCTCCCCTTCAGAGCGCGGCTGTCTGGTGGGCCTGATGGAAGTCGGCCGTTTCTTAAGCGCTCGGCGTACGGCCAATGACGGGTTAACCTGTGCCCTTCAGGACTGCACCTTTGGTTTGGAACCTGTCTGGATTCACGGGATTCGCCGACCGCTGCAGCCGGCGCACTGGTTTGATTCCTTCGGCATCAACATTGCCAACTTCTCCTATTCAGACACGATTCCCTGCGGCGATCATCTCTGGCGGCTTTATTGTCAGCCGAGGGCTAATTATCAGGTCGGCTTTCTTCTTCAGGTGCCGTGGATGATTCTTTCGGGCGGGCTGTTTTTGTCTTCGTTGCTGACGCTGTATTTGTGGGATTTGCACAAGCGCAACATTCGGACGGAGCAGCTGGTGGTTCTGCGGACCGCCGAGCTGGCCGAGGAAAAGAAAAAGGCGGAGGAATGGGCGAGCCGGGCTGAACAGGCCAGTCAGGCCAAAAGCTCCTTTTTGGCCAATATGAGCCATGAAATCCGCACGCCGATGAACGCCATCCTCGGGTTCGCCGAACTGCTCTGCGAAACACATCTGGATGCCTCGCAGCGGCATTTTCTGCAGCTGATTGTGGACAGCGGAAAGAATCTGCTGGCGCTGATCAACGATATTCTCGATTTTTCCAAGATTGAAGCCGGCCGGCTGACGGTGGAGAAGATTCCGTGTGTTCTGCCGGATTTGCTCTTGAGCGTTAAGGCGATGATGGAACCGGCGGCTCTGAAAAAGCATCTGGAGTTTCGAATTCTGCCGCAGGGGCCGATTCCGACGGAAATCCTGACCGATCCTCTTCGGCTGCGTCAGTGTCTGATTAATCTGCTGGGCAATGCCGTGAAGTTTACCAGTACCGGGCATGTATATCTGCGCGTGTCCGTTCAAACCGAAGGAAATCAGCCGTTTGTCTGCTTTGCCGTGGAGGACACCGGCATTGGGATTTCCCCCGAGCGTCTGGAGAAGATCTTTGAGCCCTTTGTGCAGGCGGAGGAGAGTACGACGCGTCACTACGGCGGGACAGGGCTGGGGCTGACGATTACCCGCCGGTTGACGGAATTGATGGGGGGCAGCCTGAGTGTGGAGAGCCGGGTCGGACAGGGGTCTGTCTTTCGGGTGTGTCTTCCGGCGCAAACACCTCCGAATTCAACGGCGACATTCGGCGAAGACTTGTTTCGGGAAGGGCTTCCGGAGACCAAGCCGGTTGAGTCGGAGCCGATTCGTTTTTGGGGTCATGTTTTGGTGGCGGAAGATGCCGCCGCCAGTCAGATTCTCATCTGCAAGCTGCTTGAAAAGTACGGACTGGAGGTAACAATTGCCGACAACGGCCGACGGGTGGTCGAAGAGGCCCTGAACGGTTCGTATGACCTGATTCTGATGGATATGCATATGCCCGAAATGAACGGCTATGACGCCACACGGCTCCTGCGGGAGCAGGGCTGCGTGGTGCCGATTATCGCCCTGACGGCCAGCGCCCTGAAGAGTGATGAGAGCAAATGTCTCCAGGCCGGCTGCGACGGCTACCTGACCAAGCCGATAAATCGGACTGAGCTGCTCCGAACGCTGCACAAATATCTGCTTTCCCAGCGCACGGCAGCAACATCCGCTCCGGCCGCTTCCGGTTCCCCGGAGCCTCCGCAGGCGTGAAACAGATTTCTCAAAGCGGCTTCGTACGCTTTACTGAACCTTCAGTTCTGCAACGGCCTCCTGAAGCCCGTCTGATGCGGCCTGAATCCGGACGTTTCCTGTTCGGCCTTCAAGCGTGCGGATAATCAGCATGGCTTTGCCGTAAAACAATTTGCGATAGTCCGCCTGGAAAGGCTCAAACGACATCGGATTGCCGTTTCCGACGCCGGCTATCTCTGCCGGACCCCGCACGGAGAATCGCACGAGGTTGTCCGCCAGCGGGCACAGATTGCCATCTGCATCCAGCGCTTCGACGAGGATATAGGACAAATCCTCTCCGGTTGCCGCCAGAATGGTTCGGTCCGGTGTCAGGCGCAGGCGGGCCGGGGCTCCGGCCGTGCGCATGACCGCCTCGCCGATGACGTTGCCGTCTTTGTAGGCCACGGCCTTCAGTTCGCCGGGTTCATAGACTATATCATTCCAGCGGAGGCGATAGCGGTATGTCGGCAGGTAGTAATCCGACTCGACTTCTTTTGAATAGACGCCCAGCCGCCGGATAGAGGCCCAGCAGTTGTTTCGGAAGTCCGTAAAGACTACGCGAAGATGACGCGCCTTCGCATCCACCGCAAAGAAGTGCTCCCGCGGGCCGCCGTAATGCGGGCGAGTGCTGGTTGCTTTTTCCGCAGCGGTTTTCCAATCGGTTCCGTCGGAGGAGATTTCGATTCGGCAGCCGTAATTCTTTGCTTCGCGTTCGAACTCAATCAGAACGCGGTGAATCGGCTGCTCGCTTCCCAAATCCACGGCCAGCCACTCCTCTTTAGCGGCGGAGGAGGCACACCATCGGGTTTGGCTGTCTCCATCGACGGCGTGTTCAGCCGGGTGCCCCTGTTCCGTCTGCACACTGCTGGCGGAAACCGGTTTTCCTTCCGCCAGATTGACGGGCCGTTCCGGCACCTGCCCTTTGACACGCCGGCCGAGAGATTTTCCGTTCAGGAACAGTTCGGCACTGTCGCCGTTGGTATAAACAAACACCGGCACATTTTTGCCGATGCGGTCGGGCCAGTTCCAGTGCGGCAGGATATGCACGGTTGTTGCTTCGGGCCGCCAGTAACTTCGGTACAGGTAATAGCGGTCTTTCGGGATGCCGCACAGGTCCACAATCCCGAAGTACGAGCTGCGTGCCTCCTCATCGAAGGGGGTCGGTTCACCCAGATAGTCAAAGCCCGTCCAGACCATCTCGCCGGCCACAAAACTGTCCCGCTCCATCAGGGCGAACTCCCGGTCCGGGATATCCGACCAGGGCGCTGCGTTCAAATCATAGGAATCCACCTGCAGGGCTGAAGAATAGTCTGTTTTGGTGGTCGGCAGCGGCAGCTCATAAAAGCCGCGTGTGCTCAGGGCTGAGGCCGACTCGCTGTACACAATCGGTTTGTGCGGATAACGCTCCCGGAAGATAGAGTACCGCCGGTCGTAGTTCCAGCCGACCAGGTCGAGGGCATCCAGAATCGGCTCATTGGCGGTTTCCGGAATGCAGTCGGCTATCCCAACCGGGCGGGTTGTGTCGTATTTCAAAACAAAGTCACGCATCATTTTGACGCGCGGGCCGGATTTGCCCTCGCGCGTGCCCGGCAGATTTCCGATTTCGTTGCCGATGGACCAGACGACCACGCAGGGATGATTGCGGTCGCGCATGACGAAATTGCGAATCTGCTTGTGTCCGTATTCCTCCAGCGGCGGCTGACCGTCCACCCGTCCGGCCTTGTCATCCCATTTGTCAAAGCACTCGTCCCAGACGATAAATCCCATCCGGTCGCACAGCTCCAGCAGTTCCGGGGCGGGCGGGTTGTGGCTGGTTCGAACGGCGTTGACGCCGATGTCCCGCATGATTTCCAGCTGCCGCTCCATCGCCCGGCGGTAAAACGCCGCTCCCAGCGGGCCGTGGTCGTGATGGAGATTGACACCGTGTATCTGGACGCGCCGTCCGTTCAGATGGAACCCGTCGTCGGCGGTAAACTCAAAGGTGCGGATGCCGAAGGAGATGGTTTCTGCATCCAGCAGTTTGTCCCGAGTCTGGATGCTCACCTGAGCTGTGTACAGGTTCGGGCTGGTGATATCCCAGCGGACCGGATTGAGTACCTGGAGGGATTGAGAGATTTCCTGCTGACTGTCTGCCGGCAGGACAATCTCCTGCATTCCCTGAGCGGCGGTATTCCCCTTCGGGTCCCGTATCACCACTTGCAGCGTTGCCGGCTGCGGGGTTCCGAGATGATTTTCCAGCACGGTCTGGATATTCACGGCCGCCTGATGATCGGCGACTTGCGGTGTGGTGATAAACGTGGCCCAGTGTCCGATGTGCACCGGATTGCAGACGGTCATCGTCACCTTGCGGTAAATGCCGGCGCCGGGATACCAGCGGGTGCCCTGATTGCGGGTGTCCACGCGGACGGCTACCAGATTTTTCTGCCCGAATTTCACATAGGGTGTGGCATCGATGCGGAAGGACATATAGCCGTAGTCCCATTCGCCCGCCAACTGCCCGTTGACATAGACCTTGGGGAAGGCCATCACGCCGTCAAAGTCCAGATAGACCCGTCGGCCCTGCCAGTGGGCGGGAAGCTCGAAGGTCTTGCGGTACCAGCCGACCCCCTTCCACGGCAGCTTGCCGGCATAGCCGTGCTCCTCGGGATTGAACGGGCCTCGGATGGCCCAGTCGTGCGGCAGCCGAACCGCCTCCCATTTGCTGTCGTCAAAATCCGTTTGAGCTGCCTGGGCCGGCTGTTCGCCTTTGCAGAACCGCCAGCCGCTGTTGAAATTCCGTACAATACGCCCCTGCTCTTCTGTCATACGCTTGCCTCGCTGAATGCCGGCGCTTTGCCGTCCGCAGGAACTGCTCAGAAGGACCGCCCCGGCCAGAATCATTACGGAAAGGGTCGATTTCATCGGATTCTCCTTATCAAAATATCCTGACTGCCGACGGGTCCATACTATACCGGCAAATCCCGTCAAGGCAAGAAAGAATCTCTTTGGGTCCTTGCTGTAGGGCTTCTGCGGGGATACAATAAGGGAATTACAGGGAATAGGGTTGAAGATGAACGCTCGAGAGCTTGAAAAATACAGTTCCGCCCTGACGCTGTCGGATATGGAGTGTTTTGTGTATCCGGAGCTGATGGTTTCACTGGTGCTGGCGAATCTGATGAGCCCGCTGATTTGGCGCTGGCGGGAGGAAGAGTGTTTCGTCAAACTGGGGAACAAAAATCCCTGGCGGCGGCTGATGCGTCTGCGCCAGTATATTATGGATGAGTTTGAATTCAACCTCGACCTGAACACCTGGGGCCTGACGAGCAAGGATGTGGAGCTGAACCGTTTTAAGGATGTCATTTCGCCGGAGGATATCGCCCGCTCCAACGCCCTGTTCGGCTACACCGGCGACAAATACTATTTTGATGTGGATATCCGCCGGCATTTCGGCCTGGACAAATACGACGGCGACGTGATCCCCTACTGGAAGACCGAGACGGTGGAGGCGATGGCCGCCTTCCGCCGCAAGGAGGGCTACCAGACCGGCGCCGGCGAGTGCGTATCCCTGTCGGCCCTGTATGCCGCGGCGGCCTTTATCGTCTGCGGCATCCCGCTGGAGGATATCTTTCTGATTCTGACCCCCCTGCATTCGCAGAACTTTATCGATATTCAGGACGGGGTCATCACGAACAACCGCCGGCTGGTAACCAAAGCGATGTGGTTTAACGGTACGGAGATTTCCAACAAGGCCCAGCGGGCGCTGCGCAACGAGCAGGTGACCGTCGTCGGCCACGCAACCGGCTGTATTCACTGCTTTTATGACAAGGCCACGATTGACCCGCAGCAGTATCAGCGTCTTCAGCGGCTGCTTCGGGAGTACCTGGACGCCCCGCTTACGCAGCTGAATTTCGCCAATTTTCTCCGCTCGCAGAAGCCCTATCAGCCGTATTTCCAGTTCTGCCGGCACCGCCGGGGCGAGCGGATGTTCGTCAAATCTGAGGTCCTGTTCGGCTATGAGCACGGCAGCCGGTATCGGATTCTCGATGCGACCTTTGACAAACTGCTCGAGGAGGTCGAAGAGGAGGATTTCAGCCCCTATCCCATTGAAGGCCGCCTGTGCTGCGAGCAGCTGGCCCGTTTTATCGAGGCCGAACAAATCGATATTAAGAATCCGGACGACCGGTTCAAACTGGCGCGGTTTTTGTCGCCGTTTGTGCCGGAGGCCGAAAAACTGGTAGAGGAATTAAGGCAGTTTTTGCATATCGATCCGCGCCTGCCGTCCCCGGAAAAACAGTATGAGCCCGCCGAGCCGATTCGGATATCGCCGGATTTTTCGCGGGAGCAGATTATTGACTATCTGGAATCGATTCGCTCCAAGAGCCCGACAGCCGATTTGGCGTTTTATGCCTATCGGGATATGACGCGCTGCCGCTGGGAGCCGTACATCAAGGCGGCTCTGGAGCGCTCGCCGGTATCTATTGAACAGGCGGCAGCTCGGTCGGATGAGCAGGTGTATGAGTTTCTGCGTGGGATGTCCAATGAGTCGATTTATGACGGTCCGCGGCTGGCTCAGCCCGACGAAGTGGCCAACTTCAAGACCGGTGACGGCATCGAAAAGGCCTTTTATCTGGCCAACATTCTTCGGAAGCGTCATCCGCAGCGGACCATGATGCTGGACATCGACGGCCCGACGGTTTGTCTGCGTGCCGACCGGGATTATGTGTTTGAGTCCGTCAAGGGCCTGCACAAACGTATCCGTCTGGAACCCGACGCGTATTTTGCTGACTGACTCCGATGAACACACGTCTGCGTCTGCCCTCTGTTGCATTCTTTTGTGTCGGCTTTATGGTCTGCTGGACGATTGCGCCGCTGTACATCAAGGCGCTGACCGGCGTACTCGACTCGTGGACGCAGAACTTTTTGCGCTACGGGACATCCTTTTTATTCTGGCTTCCGTTTCTGTTTTGGACATCCGCTCGGGACGGCCTGCCGAAATCGGTGTTTGTTCGGGCGATAGTGCCGTCTGTCTTCAACGTGGCCGGTCAGAGCTGCTATGCCGCCGCGTTTTACTACGCCGCGCCGGGCTTTGTGACGCTGGTGACGATGACGCTGGTCTTCTGGGTGGCGCTGTTTTCGATGGTTTTGTTTCCGGCGGAACGGCGGCTGCTGCGAAGCATTCCGTTTTGGGTCGGCACGGCCCTGTCCATAACGGGGGTGTGCGGCGTGGTGATGTTTCATCCGGAGTTTTCCGCAAAGGCGACGCTGTTGGGGGCGCTGCTGGCGGCCCTGATGGCGGTCGGCTGGGGCTGCTATACCGTCTCCGTCAAGGCCCTGCTGGGCGACGTGGACAGCCGGCTGAGCTTTTCGGTCATCACGATTTACACGGCGCTGGGGCTGGGCGTGCTGGCCTTTGTGATGGGCCGTCCGTCCGATGCCCTGCGTCTGGATGCCCTGCGCTGGAGCCACGTGATTATTTCGGCGCTGGCGGGCATCGCCATCGGCCATGTGCTTTATTATGCAGCTATCCGGCGGATCGGGGCCAGCATTCCCACGATGTTTCTGCTGCTTCGGCCGTTTAGTGTGCTGGTTGTCTCGGCCTTTCTGTTCGGAGAGCATCTGACCGCCCTGCAGTGGCTCTTCGGATGCATCCTCATCAGCGGTTCGTTCTGTTTTGTTCTGGCTCAAAAGCAGCGGCAGGTCCAAGTTCCCTCCGCTCCGCTGGGCGCTCAGGACTGAACGAGCCGGTAGGTGTCCGCCGCAATCGCCGCTTCTTCATTGGTGGCAATCACATAGACCTTTACGCGCGAGCGGTCCGTGCTGATGAGCCGTTCTTTCGGTTCGCGGGCCTCGTTGCGGGCTGCATCAACCTCGATGCCCAGCTGCGGCAGATCGGACAAAATCTGCCGGCGAATGGCGGCATTATTCTCTCCGATTCCGCCGGTGAAAATCACGGCATCCAGCGTTCCCAGAACGGCGGTATAGGCTCCGATGTATTTTTTGATTCGATAGCAGAAGATGTCGATCGCCAGCTGGGCCCGCAGGTGCCCTTTGGCGGCCTGTTCTATCAGATTCCGCATATCATTGGAAACGCCGGAAATTCCCAGCAGGCCGCTCTTTTTGTTGAACATCTCGTTCAGCTGGGCGACGGTGTAGCCCTTGTCCGCCAGATAGAAGACAATTGCCGGGTCAAGGTCTCCGCAGCGGGTGCCCATGATGACGCCTTCCAGCGGAGTTAGGCCCATGGAGGTATCGACACTCCGGCCGTTTTTGACGGCGGTAATGGAGCAGCCGTTGCCCAGATGACAGGTGATGGCGTTCAGGGCGTATTTGTCGCGTCCCATCAGCTCCGCCGCCCGGCGGGCGACATAGCGATGGCTGGTTCCGTGAAAACCGTACCGCCGCACACGGTACTTCTCGTAAATCTCATACGGCAGGCCGTACAGATAGGCCGTCTGCGGGATGGTGGCATGAAACGCCGTGTCAAAACAGGCAACCTGAACGGCGTTCGGCAGGGCCTTCTGGGCGGCTCGTATGCCCGTCAGGTTCGGCGGGTTGTGCAGCGGCGCCAAATCCGCAAATCGCTCGATGGATTTGAGCACGGCGTCATTAATTTTTACCGAACCGGTGAACTCTTCGCCCCCGTGTACAACGCGGTGCCCGACCGCCTGAATCTCTGCGGCGTCTTTTACCGCACCTGCCTGTGCATCGGCCAATATTGCGAGGATGACTTTCATCGCCTGCTGATGGTCGGCGGCCTGAACAGACCGACAAATTTGGTGGGTGTTTGCCGAATAGTGAAGCTGTGCCTCCGCCTGTCCAATCCGCTCAACCATTCCCTTGGCCGCAATCGTTCCGGCCGGCATCTCAAACAGCTGAAACTTAATCGAGGAGCTGCCGGCGTTAATCACCAGAATTTTCATTCTTTTATCCCCAAATAGTCTTTGAAAACGAAATACGGGATTATACCCTGCGGCCAGGTCGGGTCAACGAAGAAGACAGGAGAATCTTCTGAACCGGCCCCCGCCATCGGCCGTAGAAAAGGATGCAATCGGCATCTTTTTTATAGACAATGGCCCTATAAAAGCGGCATAATTGCTCGAATGAAGCTCGGCAATCGAATCGTAATGACCCTGGCAGGCCTGCTGCTGGCCGCAGCGGCGCTTTTAAAATTCCACGAGGTTCTGACGGTTTACATTCCTTCCTGGCGGGAACACGGCATCTGGGAATCGTATGAGTTTTTCCTGTTTCAAATCCCGCTGGAGTTTGCGCTGGGGGTGTGGATTGTTTCCGGAGTTTTCCGCAAGGCCTCCTGGCTGGCGGCGACGTGTGTGTATTTTGCCTTTATTTTTGTAACGCTCACGAAGGCCCTGACAGGGGCGGAATCGTGCGGCTGCTTCGGTCGAATTCACGTAAACCCCTGGTACACCTTGACTTTGATTGATATTCCGTTTTTTGTTCTGCTGCTGATTTTCCGTCCGAAAGGGGAAAAACTGCTGCCGCCGCCGTGGCCTCATCCCCTGCACGCCCTGGCGACGGCTGTTCCGGCAATCGGGTTTATGGCGATAGCCGCGCCGGTTCTGGTTGCACTTCATCCGGAATTCAAGAAGCCCGAGCAGTGGACCCCTGTTTCCAAACCGGTAAAACCGGTCCCGATTCAGGAACCCTCGGAGGAGCCGACACCTCCGTCGCAAACTCAGTCTGCTCCTGCTGAGCCGGTCAAAACCGATAAGGAGCAGCCCGCCGCAACTCCGTGGCCGTGGCTTCAGTATATTGACATTGCCGACCAGCTGAAAAACGGCGTGGCGGTTATTCTGATGTATCATCACGACTGCCCCACTTGTGCCCAAATGGTTCCGCTGTACGATGAGTATGCAAAGAAGATGGCCCAGCAGGGTGAGACGCTGATGACCATTGCCTTTGTGGCGATTCCTCCTTATGGCGAATCCGGCCCGGTGCCGGAAGATACCCTCTGCCTGAAAGGCCGGCTGAGCGACAAACAAAAATGGGCAATTATGAGTCCCTATGTAGTGGCCCTTGTGGACGGCGGGTTTGTGAAGGACTGGCCGCAGGGCACGGCCCCCCAGCCCGAGACGCTCCTCGATGAAATCTTCGAGCACCCCTGATTCTTTGCCCCGCTTTGATTGACAATCCTCTTCTATGATTGTATAGTTTGCCTAAGTACCGTAAATTGTCATTCAGCGAGGGATTGATTCGATGGCTCAGGCAAGGATGCAGCGGAAAATCTGGGAGATTCGCCCTCGCTGTGCCCAATCGAAGGCCCTTGCTGAACAGCTGAAAATTACCCCCCTTTTTGCTCAGGTGCTTCTGAATCGGCAGATTTCCGATGCGAAAACGGCCCAGTTGTTTCTGTCGCCGAAGCTGACGGACCTGATTGAGCCGGCGCGTCTTCCGGGAATGACGGAGGCTGTCGAGCGAATCCGCCGGGCTATCGAACGTCAGGAGCCGATTGTTCTGTATGGGGATTATGATGTGGACGGCATCAGCAGCGTGGCAATTCTCTGGCATTTGTTCCGGCTGCTGAATGTCCGGGCGGATTACTACATTCCCCATCGCGTCGATGAAGGATATGGGCTGAATGCCGAGGCCGTTCGGCAGCTGGCCGAGGCGGGGATGAAGCTTTTGATTACGGTGGACTGCGGCATCAGTGCCTGTCAGGAGGTTGCGCTGGCCCGTCAGCTCGGGATGGATGTGATTCTTACGGACCACCACCGGCCAGGCCCTGTGCTGCCGGAGGCGCAGGCGATAGTTCATCCGCTTCTGGATACAGATTATCCGAATCCAAATGCCGCCGGAGCGATGGTTGCTTTTAAGGTGGCCTGGGCGCTGGCCGAATCGTACCGGCGCGGCGGGCAGATGCCGCCGGAACTGCGCCAGTATCTGCTGAACGCCACGACGCTGGCGGGGCTGGGCACCATTGCTGACGTGGTGGAGCTGCGCGGCGAAAACCGAGTGATTGCGGGGTTTGGTCTGAAGGCCCTGGAGGAATCAAATCTGTGCGGCATCCGCGCCCTCATCGAGGCGGCCGACCTGGCCGGACGCGGGCTGGACAGTTATGACATTGCCTTTACGCTGGCCCCGATGCTCAACGCCGCCGGACGGATGGGCCATGCCCGGCTGGCCGTGGAACTGCTGACGACCGACAATGAGTACCGGGCGATGCAGATTGCTCAGTATCTCAAGGAGCAGAACAAGCTTCGCCAGAAATGCCAGCGCGACATTTTCAAGCAGGTCCGTCAGCGGATTCTGGATGCGGGGCTGAACCATCCGGACCGCCGGACGATTGTTCTGGCCGGGGAAAACTGGCACCCGGGCGTGATCGGGATTGTGGCCTCGCGGGTGATTGAGGAGTTCGGCAAGCCCGCCATCCTGATTAATCTGGAGAACGGTACCGGTCAGGGTTCCGGACGGTCGATAGAGGGATTTAATCTGTATGAGGCCCTGTGTGCCTGCGGCGAGCATCTGATTCGATTTGGGGGGCATGAGATGGCGGCGGGCCTTCGCATTCAGGCCGACAAGGTGGCGGCGTTTGCCCAGGCTGTCGAGGAATATGCCCGCCGTCAGTGTGCGGATGCGCCACCCGCGGCGGCCCTGACGATTGATGCGGAGGCGTCCGTGCGGGAGATTTCCGGGCAGTTTATGCGGGAGCTGGCGTCGCTGGAGCCGTTTGGGCAGGGCAATCCGCGGCCGGTGTTTGCCGCGCGCGGGGTGCGGCTGATTGCGCCGCCGCGGCGATGCGGGGCCAAGAACGACCACCTGCAGCTGTCGATTCAGGACAAGACCGGGGCCGTGCGGTGCATCGGATTCGGGATGGGCCCGCTCGAAAAAAAGCTGCTCGAGACCGACGTCTTTCACATTGCCTTCCAGCCCCAGTACAATACCTACAACGGCTCAACCAGTCTTCAGTTTGTTCTGGAAGACATTCAGTTTGAATAGCCCGCTTGAGGTTTTAACCACAGATTGCGCAGATTTCACAGATTCGAAAAAAGAGCAAAGGAGGAAAGCCCCCGCCCTGGCCTTCAAAGCTTTCAGCGAAGGAGAAAAGCGAAAATACAGCGCCGTTCCTGTCATTCCCGCCTTCGTTGTCATCCCCGCCGCAGATCCCTGTCATTCCCGCGCAGACGGGAAAATCCGAATCTCGAAATCTGAAACAATTAACCACAGATTACACAGATTTCACAGATTCGAAAAAAACAAACGAATTCACAGGATAACTGCTCACTGATGACTGGCAACTGGCGACTGAAGCTTTGGAGCACAAGCCGCGGGGGTGACAGAACCCGTGCTGAAAAGAGCAAACGAACTTCTTGCTCCGGAGCACTTTCCTACGTTTTTTAAATGCTATTTATAGTCTGTCGAACTTTAGTCTGCCTACCTCTATGATCACTCTGACAAGTAGGAGATGTGTAGATGGAAAATATCTGTAAACGTGTCGGAAAAACAATTCGCAGATACCGGATGCAAAAGGGTATTAGCCAGGAAAAACTGGCAGATCTTGCAGAGCTGCATCGGACCTATATTGGTCAAGTCGAGAGGGGCGAAAAAAACCTGACATTGTTGAGCATTGAACGCATCGCCAAAGCATTGGGAGTGGATGTCAAGGATTTATTATGAAGGGGGCTCTGTTTGCGACAAAAGAGGCGAAACCTTTCCTGAAATGGGCAGGCGGAAAAGGCCAGCTGCTCGATGAGATTGGGACGTGGCTGCCTGCGGAAATGAAATATGGGAAGGTGAAAACTTATGTAGAACCGTTTGTCGGGGGCGGGGCTGTCTTTTTTTACATCGCCCAGCGGTATGAGGGTATCGAGCATTTTATTTTGAATGATGTGAATGAGGATTTGATTCAATGCTATAAAATGGTTCAAAGCCGTGTAAACGACCTAATCAAAATCCTGAAAGAATATCAGAAAAAATACACAAGTTTATCAGAAGAAAAACGAAAAGATTTTTATCTTCAAGTCCGCAAAGAATTCAATAAAGAAAAAACCGCCGGATTTTCAGAGAGAACAGCGGCTCAGCTTATTTTCCTGAATCGGACCTGCTTTAACGGTCTGTACCGTGTCAACCGCAAAGGGTTCTTTAATGTGCCGTTCGGCCGATATAAAAACCCTGCGATTTGTCAGGAGGACAACCTTAAAGCGGCCTCCGCTCTTCTGCAGAAAGCCGTTCTGCTGTGCGGCGATTTTGAAGAATGCCGCCGATTCACAGATAAAGGCGTTTTCTATTATCTCGACCCCCCTTATCGCCCCATCAGCAGGACAGCCGCGTTCACCTCCTATGCAAAAGATGATTTTTCCGAAGAGGATCAGATTCGGCTGGCTTTTTTCTGCAGACAGATTCACCAAAAAGGGGCGAAATTTCTTCTGAGCAATTCCGACCCGAAAAACGAAAATCCGCACGATCACTTTTTTGAAGACCATTACTCTGATTTTTCCATCGAACGAGTGAAAGCGGCCCGGGCAATAAACTGCAAGGGCGATAAAAGAGGACAGATTAATGAAATTATTGTTACCAACTATCAAAAGGGATAAAAATGCCTAATTCAAAAGATGCTCCTTGGCAAAAAATTTTTGAGGATTATGGGATAGAAACGCATGATTTTGACGTATCTCCGTTTTATATAACCGCTGAGCAGATTAAACATTCTTGTCGGGGTTTTGAAAACACTAGCCAAAAGGAGGTCCGTCTTCTATGTAAACAAGACTCAAGAGAAGATCGCCCAGAATGTTTTTGTCGTAAGGGATTATTTTTGCTTCCTGTTGAAAATGGTAAATATGCTATCATTAAGGGAGAAGGTTATGTTGATATTCCTCCTGTTGACGAAATACAAAATCTTTACACTTCACAGTTGGATTTTGCTTTAGAGACTTCAAAAGTCGGCAACTCCGAAATGCAGCATGTAGATTATGCCTATGCTTCCAGTTTAATACGTACTTTTATGAATGACAACAGTCTGGTGCTTACCATCCGCGGCAGAAAATATACGCCTCCTTTCTCTTTTGTTGTGAATCGGCACACTATTCAAGTGGATAGTGTGCAAACAGAAGTTGATGCCGGCTATGAAGGCAGAGATAAAGTGGTCCTTGTTGAGGCAAAAAGCTCAGGCGCCAACAACATAATTATCCGACAATTGTTTTTCCCATTTCGACAGTGGCAGAGTTGCACCCGAAAACCAGTTTTTACTCTTTTTTTCCAGAAAGAGGGCGAGTTTTATTCTCTTTGGCAATTCCATTTTCGGGATCCTATTGATTATAACAGTATTGAATTAATTCGTTCAGGGAAATTTTCAATCATTTCGCGATGAACTCTTCAAAAGACAAATTCGTGCCGGAGGGGACGACGGTATGGTCGTTTCCGGTGCGGGGTTCGTGGGCGACGCACACGAACGGGTATCGGGGCAATTTTGCCCCGCAGGTGGCCCGCAATATCATCCAGATGTATTCGCAGCCGGGCCAGACGGTTCTGGACCCGATGGCGGGCGGGGGCACTACGCTGATTGAGTGCCGTCTGCTGGGCCGCCGCTATATCGGCTGCGACATCAATCCCGCATCCGTGGCTCTGTGCGAACAGGCCGTCCGATTTCCGCTGGACGGTCCCGATGCAGGCGGACAAATCGTCTGCGCAGATGTGCGGGACCTGTCGTTTCTAGCCGATGCGTCCGTGGACCTGATTCTGACGCATCCGCCCTATCTGAATCTGATTCGCTATTCCAACGGCCGGATTGCCGGCGACCTGTCCAACATCTCCAGTGTGGAGAAGTTCTGCCGGGCGATGCGGGAGGCCGCCGCCGAACTGTACCGCGTGCTCAAGGGCGGCCGCTTCTGTGCGATTCTCATCGGCGACACCCGCCGGGGCCGCCATTTTGTCCCGCTGGCCTTCCGTGTGATGGAGCAGTTTCTGGAGGTCGGTTTTGTTCTCAAGGAGGACATCATCAAGGTCCAGCACAACTGCACGTGCACGGGACGGTGGATTGCCGCGGCGCGAAGGAATCGGTTTTATCTGATTATGCACGAGCACCTGTTTGTCTTCCGCAAACCCGCCCCGCGGGAGGACCTGAGCCGGCTGAAGGACTCCCGCCGTCCTCGTAAGCTCTGAGGGCCGCCCTGCCGGTTGATAACCGGATTTCCCCGGTCTGTTTCTGTCTTTCTGCATTCCTTATTTTTTCTGAAATGCTCACGGTCTTTTAACCGTCTAATAAGATGTCTGCATCGTAAAAATGAAAAAGCTGGTGTTTTCATAAATCAGATAAAAGAGGGGATATATCTATGAAGACGGAATCAGAACCAGTCTCTTCTCCGGCGGAACTGCTTGTTCGTTACCGCAGTCTGCTGATGTTTTACGGGCTGGCGATTTTTTTCGATGCCCTCAGCACGATCCATTTTATGCACCGCGGAGGCATTGAGATGGAACTGCATCCCCTGGTTCGCTGGGGCGCGCTGATTTACGGCCCGGTAGTCGGCCCGCTTTTGTTTGCGTTTCTCTTCAAGTTTCTGGCAGGTCTGATGGTTTTGTTTTACATTCGGCGGTTGGCCCCATCTATTCTGCGATTGGCCGCTTTTATCTCGGTCTTTGCCGGGATTCTGAATCTCTGGGGAGAATCCTTCCTTCTCCATTAAAAATTTTGCTTACATTGATTTGTTTTTCTAATATAAGTCCCATAAAAGCCGAGTTATCAGATTAGAAACTGCTCTTTTCTGTTGAGGGGATCGGCTGCCGCCTTGCCCTTGCACCGCGGTCTTTCCCTGTTTGTTTTGTGCAGTTATAATGGCATAGAGAGAAAACTCTTATAAGGTCCCGTCAAAATGATTCTATGGATGCAGGCCCTTGTTGCAGCCGCCGCTGCGGCCGCCGCCTTGTGTTTGGGCCGTTTTTATTTCGCCCGCACCTATCGTCGGGCTGTCTGGGGAGGATTGGCATCGATCGGATGGCTTGCTTTTGTCGTGACGGCGCACCTGGTTCATTTGAACAGCACTTACAGCGGGTTTGACTGGGTTGCCGGCTCGCGAAATAAGTTTCTTCTGATTGGTTTTGCGGTCTGCTTCGGGCTTCTCGGTCCGATACCCTACCTGAATCGGCGATGGAAAAAAATCTTTACCGCCTCTGTGCTGACTGTGTTTCTGGCGATTTTTCTCGGCCTGCCGTTTGTTGTGCCGGCACTCTACAGCCGTCATCTTTGGAACCTGCCCGGCTGCATCGATGAAGACGGGGTGTGCCGACAGTCCACATCATTCACGTGCGGACCTGCCGCCGCCGTGACGGCCCTGAAAAAGATGGGGTTGGAGGCCTCGGAAGCCCAAATCGCCGTGGTATCCGGCACGATTCCTGCTGTGGGAACCGGGATGTGGGACCTGTGCCGGGGGCTGCAAAAACTCTTTCCCCCTGAACAGTTGGAGTGCCGCTATGCCCGCGCAGACTCGCTGGAGGACCTGCCGGAAGGACAGGTGATTCTGGCTGTTCTCCGTCAGACGTTCTGGCTGGACCACTGCGTTGCAATCCTGGAGATCACGCCGGAAACAGTGATTGTTGCCGACCCGAGCAATGGTCTGTGCTCATTGCCTCGGCGGGTTTTTGAGGCGTCCTGGCGAAAAACCGCCATTGTCCTCAGCCGTCCGAAAAGCCGCTTTGCAGACAACTGATTTGCCTGTTTTTATCATCCTTCGCTTTCCATCCGCCGGCTCCGTTGGTATAATAGCCCCCAAACTTTTCGCGGAGAGAAAAATGAAGCTGCCGAAAATGGATAACCCGCAGCGGTACAGCGGTTTATATATTGTGGATTTCGGGGACCACAGCGGGGTGGGCTTTCTGGCGGAAGAGGTTGCCGAACTGCTCGAGAGCGAACAGTACGCCCATATTACGATTTACAAAATTCACAGGGCCTACCCGGACGGCACGCTGGAGATTCACGGAGTACGCCGGGAAACTTTTCAGCTGGAGTCGGGGATGTTTTTTTACGCCGCAGACGAGAAGACCGCCCGCGGGGATTACGACCGGCTGGCGGAGTGTCCCAAACACATTGAGCCCCCTGCCCGAGCCAAACTGTACTTGGCACAACTTCCATCCGGGCAATATCTTACAGCCCTGATTTACCCGGCGGAGTACGAAGAGGAGTTCGGCCGCTGGCTCTTGGACTGTGAGTACAGGACTGACGGTCCTGCGGCAGGCGGCATCAGCCAGGTTGAGCTGTATTACCGACAGAATCCGACCGTTCTGGAGCGGAAACAACTCTTTAACAGTCAATCTGTTGCTTTCCGCGGACAAATGCTTTTGGAGGCGGCTAAAAAGGCGGTAGTCCGATGAATTCCAGGCAATCGATCAGGCAGCGGCTTTTCGGACTGGCCGCAGGACTGTTCCTCGGCACAAAAACCCCTTCTGTTAATATGAAAAAAGGCCTTTTTAAGGAATCCGCTCAGCGAATCGGGGTGCAATTTACCGAGCAGCTTAGGGATGCCTTCCGGAAAAAATGGCTGAAAATCCAGTAAAAAAACCTTTTTTATTGGGAAATTTTCTTGACATCGTCCTATAAAATCCCTATTTTCTTGTGAAAATCGATTGATTTTGCTGTGGAGCGAGATTTTTTGAAGACAGCAAACGATTTCTCCCTAAGCGTTTTTCTTTTTTATTAAAGCTTTTGAAAACGCTTAGCCGAAACAGCAAAAGCAAGAGTTTTCTCCCCTCCGGAAAACATCAGGAAATTCCGATTTCCTGATGTTTTCTTTTTTTAAACAGTGGTGTCCTTTTGTTATTTTTCGCCCACTTTGAATTTGGATACATCGCCGCCCTTTTCGGCAATGTACTGCACATAGACATTCAGCCGGGACGTTAAGTCGCTTACGGCATTGGTCAGGTCGAGAATATCTTTCTGAATGGCCTGGGCTTCACTGCCTGCCTTTTGAGCCAGCGGAATTGCGGCGAATTTTTCCATCAGTTTTTCCAGCTGGGCCTGTTTGGCGGTGATTTCGTCCACATATTTTTGTGCGGTTTTTTCGAGGGAAGCTAAATCCATTTTGGCGGCGGATTCTTTCAATTGCTCGATAGAGGAGGAAAGGTCAATGCCTGCAACTGTGCCGGCAGATGAGCTCGCCGGCTGGGCCGCTGAACCGGTCGGCTTCGGTGCAGAGGGAGATTCTTTTTTTGAGCAGCCCCACGCAGCCAGAATAAGGGCGGCTACGACAACCAAATACTTTTTCATAGAACAACTCCTTTCTGAAACGGATTGAAATGCGACCATTGTTGTCCAATATATCTAACCCGAAGGAGTTTTCAAGAAAAAAAGAAAAATTGTCCGAACAAGAAGATTTATTATGTCCTGAATCGGCAAGGAAAGTTTTTGGAACTTCTTGTGAAAAAGGTGGAATTTTTCTTGCAAATTTCGCCGGAGGCCGATATATTACTTATAGAATTAATGCTCTTTTTCTTTAATACCCTATTCAGCGGGTCAGGACGGATTTGAGTAAATAACAATAGTTCTATTTATTGAAACCTACGTCTTGCCCGAGGCAGATACGCAAAGTATCTGCCTTTTTTTATGCGCCCCCGTGTCGGTCCGACTTCTGTTCGGCTGTTAAGAAATCCCGTATTCCGTCAGGTAAACCGCCATCAGGATATGGCGAAGTTTGTCATCCGAAAGGCCGTCGAGGTAGGTCTCTGTAAAATCCAGTTTCAGCCGGCCTTTGAAGTTCAGCAGCCGATCTTTCAGTTCCTGTCGGTTCAGAGAAGCAACCTGAGCGTTTATGCTTTCATAGGTAGTCTGAACATTCATCTCTGTCGCTCCGAGATTTGTTCCGTATGGTATATCGTTTTTTCGAAGGGAGCAGATAATCTCGCCGGCCGAAGAAACGATGTTTTTTCATCGGGCCTGCCCGTCACAAACGCTACAGTCGTTTCGGATGAAAAAACCGTTGTCTATCGACGGCGCAGATGATACCTTCTTGGCCGATGAGAACGGACCTGTTTGATTATGAGCTGCCGGAAGAACTGATTGCCCAAAAACCGTCCGAGCGGCGGCCGCACTCACGGCTGCTGGTGCTTCATCGCATTGACGGGCGGCTCGAAGACCGTCTTTTTGCGGACCTGACTGAGTATCTTCGGCCAGGCGACTGCCTGGTGCTCAATGATACGAAGGTGCTGCCCGCCCGTTTTTTCTGCCGCAAGGCCACCGGGGGGCTGCTGGAGGGGCTGTTTCTCGAAGAGACGGCGGATGGATGCTGGAAAGTCCTGCTGAAGAATGCGCGGAAAATCAAGACGGGGGCCCGGCTGACCTTTCTGGACCGCCGGGGGCGGCTGTGGCAGGATTTTGAGGTATTAGAAAAGCTTTCCGAAGGGCAATGGGTTATTCGTCCGGCCTTGCGTGCCGGTGCGGAGGCCGTTCTGGAGACCATCGGCACAGCCCCCCTGCCGCCTTATATCAAGCGGCCCGCCCTGCCTGAACATCCTGAAGAGGATTTGGCCCGCTACCAGACGGTTTTTGCCCGCAGGCCGGGAGCGGTGGCCGCACCGACGGCGGGGCTTCATTTTGACAAGGCCCTGCTGGACCGGCTGGAGGGAATGGGCATTCGAACGGCCTATCTGACGCTGCACGTGGGGCTCGGGACATTCCGGCCGGTTCAGACCGAAACCCTCGAAGCGCATACGATGCACAGTGAGCGGTATGAAATCAGCCCACAGGCGGCCGAAATCATTAATACGGCGGCCAAAACAGGCGGACGAATTATTGCCGTCGGTACGACTTCGGTTCGGACTCTTGAAACCGTTGCAGAAAACAGACAAGTCCGTGCGGCATCCGGCCGGACCGATTTGTTTATTACGCCGGGGTATTCGTTCAAGATTGTGGATGCGATGATTACCAACTTTCACCTGCCGCGTTCGACCCTGCTGGCCCTTGTTGCCGCCTTTGCCGGGCTGGAGAAAATCAAGGCCGCCTACCGCCATGCTGTTCAGGAACGCTACCGCTTCTATTCCTACGGCGATGCGATGCTGATTTTGTAGGGCGGGAGCAGCGTGTTTTCGCGGCGGAGGGGAATCAAAAGACCGCTTCCAGACAAAAGCACGTCAGCTGGCCGGTTTTGTTCCAGCGGCGGCAGACCGGCGGGTTTTTGCAGACGGGGCACAGGCGGCTGGTGAGGATGTCGGTATCCACATCCAGCGTGCCGCAGCGTTCGTGCAGCTCGAACAGTTCCTTGAGGTATTTGCCGGCGACGAGCCGATGCAGGCGGTCTTTTTCTTTCAGGCCCAGCCAGGCGAAAACGCCCTGCTCGCCGCGCGAGGCGTTGCAGGATGCACACGCTAAAACGAGATTGTCCGCCGAATCCGCCCCGCCGCGGCTGCGCGGAATGAGATGGTCGGTTTGCAGATGCTCGACGGAGCCGCAGAAGACGCACTGCCGCGGAAGCTCCTGTTCCCGCTGCCATTCCCGAATGGTGCCGGAGATGGTGATCAGTCCGTCCTGCAGTTTTTTGTAGCGGTCGGTGACGAATCCGCGATGGGGCTCGACACAGCCGTACACGCTGCGGCAAATCAGTTTGGCGTACTCGTAATACAATTCCTGCTGAATTGTTTTGACATATCTGGGCGGCATCGCCGGATTCCTTCTTTACATTTTTTAGCTGTCGGTTTTACGACGCCTGCGAACTGTACCCTCGTTTCAAAGAGAAATGACCTCATACAAATCAGACTCAGGTTTTTTGAAATTATGTTTTGGAATTGCGATACACAGCAAATGAGTCGGTCTTGAAAAAGCAACATGGGCTATTTTTAATGCCTGAATCTTTACTTTTTTATGAGAGTTGCTTCTTTGTCCATTCATTTCCTCTCGGAAGTGTTCAATACTGTTTTCGTAATACATTGTTTCCAGATACAGAGTAGCCGTGTGTGTCTCTCCTTTCACCCCATGAACCGTGTCGATGTATATGTTAATTTCAGAGTCGTTTACAGTCTTTTTAAAGATATTAAAAATATTATTATAGTCCGGCCGGCTCGGAATAACTGGGATGTCTTTGGATTCGTGTCCTATAAGATAATCTCTGGCGTTTTTCTTGAGATCAAACCCCATTTTTTTGATCAAGATGCATAGGCGTTTTGATAACTTATCAAAGTCATGAAATTTATAATACGAAACAATGTATTTAAATAATCTGTTTAATAACTCTTTTCGAGTCTCTTTAACATACTTTAAGAATTCATTTTTTGTGTATTTTTTCTTTTTGTCTGATTGGACATCAGAAAGATACAATGCCTCCAGAATGCAGTTCAGGATTCGTTCCTTCAGTTCCTTAGGGCTGACATTCTTGGACAGTTCACACATAGTGTACAGATTGGGAAAATATAGTCTTCTCCTGTTGGTTAATTGTTTATCGAAGCCCGGAAAGTAAGATTTGATTGACAAACCGTTTTTCTTTTCTTTTCCAACCCAGCCGACAGCTTTTATCGGATTGCCGGAAAGTTGGGAGATTTCATAGAGGGTTTTCTCCTCTCCTTCGTAAATACATTTCTTTTCATAGACCAATTGTGCGAATTTATCTAATACTTGCTCCACTTGCTCCTTTGAGGAATCAGTGAAAAGAATTAGAACCGGTTTTATGCCTATCGATGTCCCAGATAGGGAATCGTAGGGTCTTGCCGCCACATTTTTTATTAGGTTGGCAACGGGTTGCGATATTCGATGTGATTTTGTGAAATTCATAACGCTGTATCTTGAATTTTCCTCTGGGTTCCAGGCGGATTCTTCTTCATTGCTGTTCATGATTCCCTGGTTTGCATCACCAAGCCATTGAATAATCACATTTTCATTTTCATTGAAGCATTTTTCTATAATCTCTTTCTGTATGGTGGAGGTGTCTTGTGCTTCATCAACAAATACATACCGAAACCGGCTGGAAAACAGTTGGCGAATTTCCGGATATTTTTTGAGATATATACCTGCCAAAGAAAAAGCGTCATTGAATCTTATATAACCGCTTGCGAATATTTTTTGGAAAACCTCTTTTATACTCATATATGTGGACGTATGTTGGCCTATTTTTATTTTTAAATCGAATCCATTATTAGAGAAATCTTGAAAGACTGTATGGATGCCGTAAAAAACAAAATCCACCACATTGTTCCATCTGTTTTTATTATGCTTCAACCAATCGTTCTTCTCAAAAGCGGCGCGATCTTTCAGCATTCTTTCATAAAAGAAGTCGTCGTCAATATAACGAGGTCTGTGACCATAGCATTTTATAAAAGCAGGGATAGCCAGATATTTATCAATGAAGGATTGGATAGTGCCGAAGAAATTGGGATGTCGGAATAGCAGATCCGCCCTTTCACCCAGATTTTTCTTGATGATGTCGATGGCCACATTGGTATGGGTTAAAACGCAGATGCCCTGATTGTTTTTAAAAGGCATTTTTTCGGACAGAATATACAGTTTGGCAAGCAGAGCGGTTGTCTTGCCACTGCCCGGACACGCCTGCACGTGCACGGACTTATCTAAGCACTTAATAAAAGCTCTGCGTTCTTCATCGAAAGACTGTCCGCTTTTCAGAAATATCTTTTCTGCCTTGGTTATATCATCATCTGTTATTTCCATAGGTGTCCCACTTAATTTTTTCCGTTACATGCTCAATTGCTTCAATCAAATATCTAATTCCTGTGTTATTTTCATAATCTTCTCGAATGAGAGAGGAAACCCTGTCTTTGTCATCCATTAATAGTTTGGCAAACCACTGTGCCGCGACGGGCTTTGAGGCCTGATTCTTTTCTAGCGGTTCATAGATGATTTTCGCTCTTTTGTTAGGATTCTTTTCTTCAATGGACTGATTTAAAATATTCCGCAGTTCTTTATCGGCGATCCAATCGTCAGTTGATTTTATTTTCTTAGCGATTTGAATGGCTTTGTACATATATTGATAAAGATTTCCCATTGCGATATCAAACTCCATGGTCTTAAGAGGTGATACAAAGGCCTGAATGCGACCGTCCCCCGAATCATATTTCTGTGCTATATTCTGTCGATGCTTATTAACATTATATCCGTTTTCAGGCATCCCATTTTCTTTGACCGGTATATCGGAATCAGTAATCACGGCTGTACGGATTGAGATGCATTGGCCGTTTTTCTGTTGGAAAATCCTGACATACCGAAGGAGGGCCTTGCTGCCCACATTCACTATGGAAACTCCGTATTTATGGAGGGGCCTGCCTATAATTTCCGCTAGGGCGGGAAGCAGAATGTTCTCCGCGTCTCCTTCTATAATAAGAATCCCTTTTGCGAAAAATAGGTTGGCTTTTGTGGCATCCAGAAAACGCTCTAAAAAGTGATAGTCGGTTTCACTTAGTTGAGTAGATTGGCTATTTAATGGGAAAACACGGACTTGAATATGGTCGTTAGCATTGTCTTTCAAACACAAATAAAGATGTTTTAATGGTATGCTCGAGCCCAAGATTGTACTGTGGGTTGTAAATATATACTGTACGCGGCTGCTCCTCTCGGCAAGCAGGGATTTCAGAACCCGCAGCTGTGCCTGCGGATGAAGATGTGCCTCCAGTTCTTCTATCAGGGCCAGTCTTAATCCCAGATGTTCTTCCCGTTTTAGGTGGATTAGTTCGGCAGCCATATAGAGCAGATTTAACGTACCCAATCCGGCTTTATTTTCTTCAAGGATTAGTTCGAGCTTGCGTAAGATTGCGTTCAGTTCGACGGGGGCTATTTTTATTTTTGGTTCTCGATTATCATAACTTTCCAGAAATATTTTTGTTTGTGTTTCGAAAACCTCTTTGATGCATTTTCCTCCCTTTTCCTCACCGGTGATTTCAAGCTTCGGATTTGAATCTAACTGCTCTTTTTCAAAGAAAGAAATTACAAAATCTTCTGCTTGTTTAAAATACTTTTCCAGAGGATGTTTCTGATTCACATTCTCTTTCTCGAAGACGGGATGGCTCCTCAATATTTGGTAAAGTCTGGAGCGATACCCGGGTATAAACTCATTTTCTGCATCTCTGAGGGGCTTGAGGTATGTTACTCTCAACAAATCTCTCGGCTCCCCTTCAATCGAAAGCCCTTCTTCATCGGCCCCGGCTCTAAGATAAGTGGTGATCCGATTATTTTTATTGACAGCGGTAAACCAGACTTTTAATTCTGCGTTGAAAGCTCCGTTAGATTTATCAATACTAATCCATTCTAAAAATTGCCCGGCTTCTTTCGGCGTAAATCCTGAAAAGGTACATTCAATTTTGAACTCATTTGCTCGTTCTTTTTCTTTCTCACTCTTTTCTTTTTCACTTTTTTGATCCACTGGTTTTTGGTAAAAATCTTCAACATCTATTCGAATAGGGTCATAGGTTTGCGTTCCTAGGCAGTATCTGATAGCATCGATAATTGCGGTTTTCCCTGAATCATTGGCTCCTATAAGGAGATTTATTCTTTCGTCGAATTCAATGTCCAGCCCCGGTTCATTGTTATTGGACCCAATAGATCTAAAGTTCCAGATTCTCAATCTTTTTAAGTACATCTTATTTCCTCTTTGAAAAAGTGTATCTAATCTGTTTTGTGAATTGTGCGATACCCTTTTTGGGGCATTATTTGATATGTTCTCCTTTTAAAAAATTTTTTCCTTCTGCGGCGGTCGGGTGGGTGTGTCTCTGGGCCGTCGATTCCTCCTGTCCGCGTTTTCCTCGATTCCTTTATATTTTCATCTTCCGCCGTTTTGTCTGCAACCATATTTTGGAGGGCAAAATCAAAAAGCAACTATTGGAAATCGGAAATTAAAAATAGAAATGCCCCCTTTTCCGTCAGCTCCTATGTATTCCTCGTTTAGTTTCCGTCAATCTTTTCGAAAATCTGTTTCCCGTGCTCTGTCCTGCCGGTACAATATGTCCCGACACAAGTAAGGATTATTCCATTCTGTGAAAGAATCAGAGATGAATGCAATAAACGCAGCGGCTGCTTTGCTTGTCGGTTTGTCTTTGTTCACCGTGCCGGTCTTCTCGCAGCAAAACACGTACGAAAAGTCCGTCGTGCAGATTACCATCGTGCAGCAGGACTTCGACTACGTCAACCCCTGGAAGAAGACCCAGATGTCCCGCGGGAGCGGTTCGGGGTTTGTGATAACCGGCCGACGCATCCTCACCAATGCCCACAACGTCAGCAATTACAGGTATATAGAAATCCAGAAGCAGAATGTCGCCAAACGCTACCCCGCCCGGGTGGAGTTTGTCGGCCACGACTGCGACCTGGCCGTCTTAACCGTTTATGACCCCACGTTTTACGATGATATGATTCCGCTGGAGTTCGGCCCCCTGCCGGCGGTCAATTCCACCGTGCAGACGTGCGGGTTTCCGCTGGGCGGCCGGACAGTCTCCATCACCGAAGGTGTCGTATCTCGCATTGAAACAGGCATTTACAGTCATACGCAGGCCGATTCGCACCTGCTTATCCAGACCGACGCCGCCATCAACCCCGGCAACTCCGGCGGACCGGTCCTTCAGGACGGCAAAGTCGTCGGCGTGGCTTTCCAAGGGCTGCAAATGGCGGAAAATATAGGATTTATGATCCCAACCCCCGTCATTGAACACTTCCTGAAAGACATCGAAGACGGCCGGTACGACGGATTTGGGTCCTTAGGCATCCTCACCTTCGAGGGTCTTCATAACCCCTGGCTGAAACAATACTTAAAGGTTCCCAAAGACCGCCAGGGTGTTGTGATTCTCGATACCGTACTAAACAGCACCGCCTCCGGAATCTTGCAGAAAAACGATGTCCTGACCAAAATCGGCGATTTTGATATTGATAATGATGGGATGATTCGGATTTACGGCCTGATGCTCGATATGTCCGAGGCCGTCGAGCAGAAACAAATCGGCGAAACCATTGAAGTTGTCTTTTACCGCGACGGGGTTGAACAGAAGGCCGCCATTAAGGTCAATTATAATGAACCCGTGCTGACGTTTCGTCGGCAGTTTGATGTGCAGCCGAAGTATAAGTGCTTTGCGGGACTGACGTTTGTATCTCTGAACCGCAATTATCTTGAATCGTGGGGGCGAAACTGGATTACAGATATCCCCTTCTACCTCCGCTATTTATTTTATGAAGTTCAGAATCTGAACGATGACCCGTCGCGGAAGGAATACGTCGTCCTGTCCGACATTCTGCCGGATGAGCTGACGACGTACGTGGGCGGCTTTGTTCATCAGCCGCTTGAAACGGTTAACGGATTTCCGATAAAGGAGTTAGACGATTTGGACAAGGCCTTCGCTACGGATGTAAACGGTTTTTGGGTCCTGAAGTTTTTGGGCAATCCGACGCCGATGGTAATTGATGCCGTCAAGGCCCGTCAAAAACATCTGGAAATCCTCGAAAAATACGATGTACCTGTCAGTCCCCTGCCGGAGCCGACGTTATGAAAAAAGCCTTTTTTTCCCTCTTCAGCATTGGTGTTATTGGACTTTGTTTTTCCTGCCGGCAAACGGCTCGAATAACCGAAAACGGGAAGCAGATTTTCGATGCCAAGGATTCCCTTGTTTTTATTCAGGTATCGAGCAGCAGGTATGATGTCCTGCAGCCGTGGAAGCGTTCGGCTTCGCAGACGGAAATCTGTTACGGCACGGCTGTGGGCCCTTCTGAGGTAGTAACGATCGCGGAGCCGTTTACTTATGCTTCTGTGATTCAGGTGAAAACCAGTCGAAGTCCGGAGTTTATCCCTGCGTCAATCAAGACCATTGATTATGATTTGGACCTTTGCCTACTGAAACTTGATGAAAAAAGCGGCATTTCCCTTTCGCCTGTGACATTTGGGGAATCGTTTCAGAGAGGCCTTGAGCTGAAGGGTCAATGGCTTTCTTCAGAAGCCGCAGTGAAGAATTCGAGGGGATTTTTAGACAGGGCCGTGGTTCGCAACGGCCCCACATCGTATCAAAGAATTCTAACTTTTGTTTTATCAAGCACTTCCAGACAAACCTCCCGCGGAGAGGTTTTTACGGATCGTTCAGGAACGGCATACGGAATTGCCTTTTCCAGTTCCGAAACGGAGGTTGCCGTTATTCCCGGTCAAACGGTGAATATGTTTTTAAAAGAAGCACAAAAGGATACAGAATATATAGGATATGGTACACCTGGATTTGAAACCTTTGATTTGACGGACCCTTCTGTACGCAGGTATCTTAAGATGCCGGTAGAAATGAAAGATGGGTGTTACGTTTCTTTTGTCTATTCGAAAGGAACGGGAAGCGATATTCTTAAAGACGGAGATGTTTTGCTTGCAATAGACGGCAAGGCCATTGATGCTTTTGGGAAGTATAAGCACGCTCTTTATGAGGACATTTCTTACGAACATCTTATCACGCTTCATCGGGTTGGGGAACCAATTTCCTTTACGTTGTTTCGAGACGGACAAAAAATCGAGCTCCAAACGAAAAGTACTCGATTTGACTCATCAGAAATGCTGGTCCCCTACCAGGAATACGGTAAGCAGCCGGAATATTTTATTACAGGCGGGTATGTTTTCCAAAAGCTGACGCTTGATTATCTGCGCCTGTGGGGGGAAAACTGGCAGGGAAAGGTTCCGCCGCACCTGCTGCACTATTACAGAAATCTATCGATGAATCCCCCTGCCGGTAGGAAAGAAATCGTTGTTTTGAGTTATGTTCTGCCTGCGGAAATCAATTTGGGCTATCAAAACCTCGGACGGATTGTTGTCAAAACTTGTAATGGAGTTGAAATTCAAGAGATGTCTGATCTGGCAAGGGCTTTAACGGCTGCTTCGGACTCCCCCTTCCATGTCATTGAGTTTGAACTGGATTATCCTACGCTTGTCATCCCGAAGGCCAATCTGGAACAAATCGACCAAATGATTTTCCAACTTTACGGAATACAAAAGGCATCGAATATCCTTCCATAAAAGACACGAATTTACGGTGTTTCACGTGGAACAATCTGCAACTATTTACCGCTTTTGTTTCACGTGAAACATTTTTTTCTGGATTTTCTGCGGAATCTGTTTTAGAACTGCCGACAAACTTTTTGATAATTTATTGGAGGCGAGTATGAGCAGTTCGAAACAGAAGAAGCCGCATTTAGGCAGGGGACTGGAAGCATTGTTGGGCCCTATAACTCAAAATGTGGCTGAACCGGAAACGGAAATCGTTCGGCAAAATGATTATAACTTTCCAAAAGACAAGGAGTTAGAGAAATCTAAGGCGGAGCTTCCGCTGTCGGCGATTCGTCCGAATCCTTACCAGCCGCGTCAATTCTGGAATGAGAATGAGCTGAAAGACTTGGCTGAATCGATTCGGCAGAATGGAATCATTCAGCCGATATTAGTTCGGCCGGCTGGAGAAGGAATCTATGAGATTATTGCCGGGGAGCGGCGGTTTCGGGCTGCACAATTAGCCGGTCTCTCGACGGTTCCGGTGATGATACGGGCTGCGACAGATGAACAGATGCTCGAACTGGCCTTGGTGGAGAATATACACCGGACGGATCTGAATCCGATAGAGCGGGCGAAAGCCTACAAAAACTACCTCCAAACTTTTTCCCTCACGCAGACGGAAGCGGCCCAGCGTTTGGGGGAGGACCGCTCCGTTATCAGCAACTATTTGCGGCTTCTGGAACTGCCGGAGGAAATCCAGACAATGCTCATCGAGAACCAATTGAGTATGGGGCATGCCAGGGCGATTCTGGCTTTGCCGGATGAAGAGATTCGAAAGAAGCTGGCGCATCGGGCGATGGCAGGGCGGCTGAGTGTGCGGGATGTGGAAAACCTGGTCCGCCGACTCCTGCAGAAAGATACGCAGAAAGACGCGCAGAAAAAAGAGAAGGCCGCTTACATACTGGATTTGGAAAAACGGCTGGAGTCGATTCTGGGGACCAAAGTGCGGATAGAGGCAGGCCGAAAAGGCAACCGGGGAAGGATTATCATCGATTACTATTCGCTGGATGACTTCGACCGAATCACCGCGGCAATGGGCCTGCCGAATACAGAGACCCTTTAAATATGTTGCTTGTGAGCACAATCACAAAATAACAGAATCCATAAGCTTCCTTCGATGTGTAATAAACAAGGAGACGCAGTATTCCAGTATGTCAAAAGCGTTTTGGTATTTAAGGATTTCAAGAGTATTCAGAAAATGGTGAATGGGGGAAGCCCTCTGACGGACTTCTTAATCAAGCGCTTTTACGGCCCATGTCCTAACTGAAAAGACGTATTCATGGTCTTTTTTCTGCGATATGTACGTATTTCTCTGTGTACTCGCACGAATCGAGCGTCATACAAAAGCGCTGCTGAGAATCTCACAGTGATTCAGCCAGGGGTTGAGTCCACCAGGCGGGGTCGCGGAGGTAGTGTTTCATCCACATAGCGGCGTTGACGCCGTCGGCGACGGCGGTGACCAGCTGCATGGCTGCCCCGATTCGGCAGTCGCCGGCGGCAAAGACGCCCGGGACACGAGTCCGCAGATACGCCGGCTCACAGCGGATAAAGCCCGCCTCCGTAAGGTCCACAAAGTCTTTCAAGAAACCTGTGTTGGGAACCATTCCCACGAAGATAAACACGCCGTCGCAGGGCAGCTGTTCGACCTGACCGGTTCGAACGTTTTTGAGCAGGACCCGTTCGACCCGGCCGAAACCCTGAATTTCCGTCACAACCGTATCCAGCCGAAGCGTGATGTTGGAGTCTTTCTGATTGACCTTCTGCATCAGTTCTTCGACAAGGACCTTGGTGGCGCGGAATTCACTGCGGCGGTGGACCATATAGACTTTTTTGGCGTATTTGGCCAGGTGCAGGGTGTCCTCCACGGCCGTGTTGCCGCCGCCGACGGCAACGACGACCTTGTCCTTGAAGAAGGGGGCATCGCAGGTGCCGCAGTAGCTGACGCCGGCACCGGCCTGACGAAACTCCTCTTCGCCGGGCACACCCAGTTTTCGATAGGAGCTGCCGGGGGCCAGGATGACCACTTTGGCGTTGTACACATCCTGTTCGGTGCGGGCTTCAATGAGGCCGTCGCTGCGGCGCTGAAGGGACAAGACTTCCTGGTTGGTTCTGATGTCTGCACCGAAGGTCTGGACCTGTTCCACCATTTTCAGAATCAGGTCGGGACCGGGGATATTAGCAAAACCGGGGTAGTTTTCGATGCGGTCGGTGGTGAGGATTTGTCCGCCGGGATAGAATTTTTCGAGGACGACGGTTTTAAAACGGTCGCGGGCGGCGTAAAGAGCGGCGCCCAGTCCCGCCGGTCCGGCCCCGATAATCAGGCAGTCTGCGGAATTTGTTGTCTTCATAAGATTTATTCCAACTTGTTTCTATCTCTGTAAAGCGAACATTCCTGAAGGACTCTGCTTTAGGACGATTTGGTCCGGTTTTGAGAAGGAAGGGTTAAAACGCCGCAGGTCGGCTTCGCCGGCGGCTTTCCAGATGCGGGCGGGCTGACCGGGTATGGCCTCCAGCCGGGCCAGCAGGTTTTGTTTCGTATCGAAATAGTATTCTTCATAATTTTCCGAATGATGAAGGAACTGGACTTTCACGGCATATTCAGTTTGTTCCGGAAGATTTGTCTTGTTTTTGGGTTCAGAGCGGGAAACCAGGACGGGCACAACCTGGCCGAAAGAAGCGATGATGTCCAGGACAGCTTCGGATTCGTCTGCATTGAGCATTGCTCGGGCCGCCAGCGGCAGGAGAATCTCGGGTACGGCCTCTTTGGCCGGCCAGCAGACGGTTTGCCGACGATAAGAATCCTCGATTTGCATGGAGCCGTCCGGCAGTCGTCGCACCTGAGTTTGAAGAGGTCCGCGACGAGTCTGGCGGGCGGTGGTCCAGAGGAACTCGGACAGGTTTTGTGCGGATTCAAAACGGCTTACAGACTGCGGAGAGTCGTTCTGCCGAAACACCTGTTCCTGTTCGAAAGCAGCCGCAAGGTCCTTCTCTGACTTGACAGCAGCTGTTTTGGAATATCCGATAGGTCTGCCGGAAACCGGAGACAGAAGAAAGATTTCCGCCCGCTGATGCAGATTTTCCAGCCATTGCGGATAGAGACGGCTTGTCAGGTCTTCGAAGAGCTGCCGGCCGACCTGGCGGCGGGGATCGGGACGAAACTGAACCCGGGCGGCCAGCTGTTCGAAGAGGTCAGGCAAATCGTAATGCTCTGAATAACTTTTCAGCTGGAGAAGGAGGATGCGGCCTTTCTGCGGTACGGCTGCGGCCAGTAGGATTTGTTCGCCTTCGGCCCGGGAAAAGAGCTGGATTTGAGCAAAGGTCAGCGGTCCCTGGAATGTCTGGACGGCACTGACGGGGCCGCTGAATTGACGGGCGATTTGCTCCAGCAGGGCCTGAGGAGCAAGGGGCTGATCGGCCAGTTTGTACTGCCAGCGGACTTCAGACGGAGGGCTGCCCCGCATTGAATAGGTCGCGACCAGAGTGAAACTGTTATCTTGTTCGTAGCTCCACTCGGTAAGATTTTTCCAGCCGGGGCCGGCCGGCAGCACAACAGACAATCCTTCTCCGGGCAAAAGAATGGGCTCGGAAAGCTGAATGGCTGAACGTGCTTTAACCAGCAGCATCGCTAACCCTAATCCTGCGCCAAACAACAGCAGCAGAAAGGCGGATGCAAAAGATGTTTTGTCCAGATTGTTTGGTTTCATAAGGAGGCATCTTATCGGCGGTGCCTGCGGTTTTCAATCGAAGATTCAGACGGGAAACCGGATAATTGATTTTCAGAGAAGAATGGATTATCGGACTTTCGGCCGGAGTAATAATGGAAAAGGGGGCATTTTCAAGAGTTTAGCAGATTGATTTTCAGAAACTGTTTTTTTTGACCGATGAAAGCAACTGGATATGCCCACGATACGCGAACAATTTACAGTTGGGTATTAGGGATACAATATGACCATTGAAACTTCAACGAATCAGATAGAATATCTGGAGGGAAGTGGTCTTGTTAATCTCATATCGCTGGCGGCCTTTCACCAGAAAACAGGGGTTATGACTTTTTTAGCCTCCGGCCGCTGGCAGACGGTCCGTGTGAGTATCCTGAAATGCGCCGACCAAAATGTAATTATTGAAGCATTCCCAGATGGACAGACGATTTCCAAAAACATAAGAATAAACCAACCAGTTGGTCTGTCTTTCCGGATGGATTTTTCGAAATATATTTGTGAAAGCACAATTGTGGGGCTCGATTCAGCGGTTCTGGAAGGTCAAAATGGGAAAGTTCTTCTGGAACGGCCGCATCGGATAGAAAAGATTCCGAGAAGGGCCTATCAAAGGCAGTCTGTTCCGAAAGATTTGAATATAAAGGTTCTTTTTTGGCACCGGGGGTTTCTGGAGAAAGCCGGTATAGTACCGGCAGATTGCTACTGGCAGGGACAGCTGGCAGACCTTTCGGCAGGGGGGTTGCGGATGATTGCGGGACTGGAAAAAAGGGATTGCTTTTCTATCGGTCAGGTTTTTGGGATTCAGTTTACTCCGCTGTGCTACCAGAAGCCGATTTTGGTCGAAGGCCAGCTGCGGCATCTTCGGGAGGACAAAGAGACCGGCACCCTTTGGATGGGGATTGAGTTTTTAGGGCTGGAAACGAGTGTGGAGGGACGGGCCGTTCTGCAGCGGCTTTTGGAGACGGTCGCAGAATACAGCCGGCTCAATGAAGAGTCGGACACGTTAGAGCCGCCGTCGAGGCGGCCCGTTCCACTTAATGTCTGCCGGAAGTCAGGGCCGATAGTCCCGCTGGTCGGGATGAGCGGCCAGAAATTCCGTCAGAAGTTTGATGCATGCCTCCAAATCCTTCAGGGAAATCACCTCAACCGGTGTGTGCATATAGCGGTTGGGGATGCTGATGAGTCCTGCGGCCGCCCCGCCGCGGCAAAGCTGAATCGCGTTGGCATCAGTGCCGGTTCCGCGGGGCTCTGCCGTAACCTGAGTCGGGATTTTGTGGGCTTTGGCGGCTTTGAAGAGGTCTTTTTCGAGGATGGGGTTGATATTCGGGCCTCGATGAAGGATGGGGCCTTTGCCGAGGGAGACCTGGCCGGTTTTCTTCGGGTCGGTGTCGGGATGGTCGCTGGCAAAGCCGACATCGACGGCGATCCCGGCGTGCGGATGGATTTTGTACGAGGAGGTGATGGCCCCGCGAAGGCCGATTTCCTCCTGGACTGTGGCGACGCCGATGACGGAGATTTTCAGTTTGCGGCGGGAGAGGGCCCGAATGACCTCGGCGACGACGAAGGCACCGGCCTTGTCATCGGTGGCCCGGGAGACGATTTTGTCGCCGTTGAGCCGCCGATAGGGGACATCGATAACCATCGGGTCGCCGATTGCCACGCGCTTGAGGGCGTCTTTTTTGCTGGAGGCGCCGATATCCACCCAGATGTTTTCCATTTCGACGGCCTTTTTCCGTTCTTCGGGGGTCATCTGATGGATGGCTTTGCGGCCGATGACGCCGAGGACGGGGCCGTCGGCGGTGCAGATTTGCACCCGCTGGCCGATAAGCAAGGCAGGGTCCATTCCGCCGATTTGCGCGGTATAAAGGTATCCTTTGTCGTCGATATGGGTAATCAGCAGGCCGATTTCATCCACATGGCCGGTAATCATAAACTTAAACTCGGCATCGGGATTCAGGACGGCGAAGCTGTTTCCGTGCACATCGGTTATCATCTGGTCGGCATAGGGTTTGACATAGTCCCGCCAGACTTTGGCGGCGGGCTGTTCATAGCCCGAGGGGCTGGGGGCTTCCAGAAGGTTCTGCAGAAACTGTTCGGATGCTTTATTCATACTGTCTGACCTTTCTGTGTTTTCGGCATAGAGCCGTTGTTTTGTTAGGTTTTTCAAAAACGGACAGTCGGGGCGGATTGTACCGGATGAGGTCGGCGTCGTCCAGAATCTTCTGGAGTTGGGAGCGTCAGGCGGGTATATAACAGGTATGGACCATTCAGAATTCCAAGGCAAAACGGCTGTGATTACCGGCGGGGGGCGGGGAATCGGGCTCTGCATCGCCAAAACCTTTCTGGAGGCGGGGGCCTCTGCGGTGCTGGCGGAGGTCGAAGCCCGGCTGGAGCCGAAGGCCCTGGCTTTTTTGAACAGCCCCAATGTGCTGTTTATCCAGACCGATGTCTCAGAGGAGGCATCGGTGGAGCGGATGGTGCGGCGGACGCTGGAGCGGTTCGGACGGATTGACTGTCTGGTGAACAATGCGGCCGTCGCCAGAAACGGGCCGGTCACGGAACTGTCTTATGAGGACTGGCGACGCGTGATTGATACGGATTTGTCGGGGGCGTTTTTGTGTGCAAAGCACTGTGCGGCGGCCCTGAAGGAAACCCGCGAGGCGATTGTGAATATCGCCTCCACGCGGGCGCTGATGAGCGAGCCGAACACGGAGGCGTATTCGGCAGCCAAAGGGGGTCTTGTGGCGCTGACACACGCTCTGGCCGTCAGTCTGGGGCCGCAGGTGCGGGTCAACTGCATCAGTCCCGGCTGGATTGATACAACGGCGTATCTGCACGGGGCGCCGTCGCCGTGGGTGATTCGGCCTGAGGACCACGCGCAGCATCCGGCCGGGCGGGTCGGCAGACCGGAGGATATCGCCCAGATGGTGCTGTACCTGTGCAGCCGACGGGCGGAGTTTATCACCGGACAAAACTTCGTTCTCGACGGCGGGATGACCAAAAAGATGATTTATCTTGAGTAACCCCTTTTCGGAGAGTGCCGGTTATGACGGAAGATACGCTGGTGTTGGGCATCCTCTGGTATGGGGTGTTTTTGTTCTCGCTGGTCTTTCACGAGGCGGCGCATGCGCTGGCGGCCTGGCGGATGGGGGACCGGACGGCCTGGGAGGAAGGGCTGGTGTCTTTGAATCCGCTGCCGCATCTGAAGCGGGAGCCGCTGGGGATGATTGTTTTTCCGTGGCTGTCGTATGCGGCCTGGGGATGGATGCTCGGCTGGGCCGGCACGCCGTATCATGCGGAATGGGCCCGGTTGTATCCGAAGCGGGCAGCCTGGATGGCGCTGAGCGGGCCGGCGGCCAATCTGCTCTTGGTGCTGGCGGCGGCCGGAGCGATTCGGCTGGGGCTGGCGCTGGAGTGGTTCTGGCCGGCGGACCGTACCGGGTTTATGACTGTCGCCCAGGCCCGGCAGGATGGGCTGCTGCAGGGGATAGCGGTGCTGCTGAGCATCTTGTTCAGCTTGAATCTGGTGCTGTTTTTGTTCAATATAATGCCGGTAGCGCCGCTGGACGGGCAGGCCTGGATGATGCTGGTGCTGCCGGAGCCGGCGCGGACGTATTATCAGATGCTGATGAGTGTGATGCCGGTTCGTCTGATGGGATTTTTCCTCGTGTGGACGCTGCTGGGGCGCGTGTTTGCACCGGTCTTTCGACAGGCGGTCAATTGGCTGTATATCGGATATTCGGCGTCTTATTGAGGGCGGACGGATGAAAACGCGGCGGCTTGGACAGACGGATTTGGAGCTGACGGTCATCGGGCTGGGGACCTGGGCAATCGGCGGGCCGTGGCAGTACGGCTGGGGGCCGCAGGATGACCGGGATTCGCTGGAGGCGATTGGGGAGGCGATGGAATGCGGCATCAACTGGATTGATACGGCCCCGATTTACGGCTGCGGGCATTCGGAGGAGATGGTGAGCCGAGCACTGCGGTCGATACGGCCTCGTCCGTTTGTGGCAACCAAATGCGGTCTCTTGTGGAATGAGCGCCGGGAGAAAATCAGCTGCCTGGATGCAGACAGTATTGCCGCCGAATGCGAGGCCAGTCTGAAGCGGCTGGGGGTGGAGGTGATTGATTTGTATCAGATGCACTGGCCGCAGCCGGCCGAGCAGGTGGAGGAGGGTTGGGAGGCGATGGTTCGGCTGGTTGAGCAGGGCAAGGTGCGGTATATCGGGGTGTGCAACTGCGATGTGCCGCTGCTGGAGCGGCTGGCGAAGATTGCCCCGCCGGCGTCTCTGCAGCCGCCGTACAGTATGCTGAGGCGGGACATTGAAAAAGAGATTCTGCCGTACTGCGGGAAGAAGAAAATTGGGGTCGTGGCCTACAGCCCGCTTCAGAAAGGGCTCCTGACGGGCAAGTTTACGGCCCAGTACCTGCGGACATTGCCGCCGGATGACCATCGGATTGTATCGGACCCGAATTTCCGTCCGCCGCTGTTTGACCGCAATCTGGATAAAATCGAGCGGCTCAAGAGTGTGGCGGCCCAGGCGGGGCTGACGATCGGCCAACTGGCGATTGCGTGGGTGCTGCGGCGGCCGGAAATTACCTCTGCGATTGTCGGGGCCCGCCGGAGAGGACAGATTCGCGACTGGGTGCCTGCGGCCGATGCAGAGCTGCCGGAGCCGCTGCTGGAGGAAATCGAGAAAATCCTGCATGCGTGAAAGCGGCGGGACAGAACCAATCGGACAAACTTTCAGAATTGACGGGAAACAGGAGTATGGCAAAAGAGATGTCGGTTTATACCAGCCCGCTGGTGGAGCGGAATGCCTCGCGGGAGATGGCGGAATTGTTCGGGCCGGACAGTCGGTTTCGTACATGGCGTCGGCTTTGGCTGGAACTGGCCCGGGCCCAGAAAAAGCTGGGACTGAAGATTACCGAGGCCCAGCTTCGCCAGATGCAGCAGCATCTGGAGGATATCGACTACAAGAAGGCGGCGGCGTATGAGCAGAAGCTGCGGCACGATGTGATGGCGCATATCCACACCTTTGCTGATGCCGCGCCGAAGGCCGCCGGGATTCTCCATTTGGGGGCGACCAGCTGCGACATTACGGACAATGCCGACCTGATTCTGATGCGCCGCGGGATGGAGATTCTGGCGGGCAAGCTGGCCTGTCTGATTGACCGGCTGGGCCGTTTCGCCCGGCAGCATCGGGCGCTTCCGACGCTTGGGTTTACGCATTTTCAGCCCGCTCAGCTGACGACGGTCGGCAAGCGGGCGGCGCTGTGGGCGTATGATTTTGCGATGGATTTGGAGGAACTGGAGCGGCGGATACAGGAGCTGCCGTTTCGCGGCATTAAAGGCACGACCGGCACACAGGCGTCGTTTCTGGCGCTGTTCGGCGGCAGCCACAGCAAGGTGCGCCGTCTGGAGCAGATGGTTGCCGGGGCCTTCGGGTTTTCGAAGGTCTGTGCCGTGACCGGCCAGACCTATCCGCGAAAGCTCGACAAGATGATTGTGGATGTGCTGGCTTCGATTGCGCAGTCGGCGCACAAGATGTGCAATGATATCCGCCTGCTGGCTAATCTGAAGGAGATTGAGGAGCCGTTTGAGAGCTCGCAGGTGGGTTCTTCGGCGATGGCGTACAAGCGCAATCCGATGCGGTGCGAGCGGGCAACGGGCTTAGCGCGGTTTGTGCTGTCGCTGGCCGCCAGTCCGGCGATGACCGCCTCGGTTCAGTGGCTGGAGCGGACGCTGGACGATTCCTCCAACCGCCGGATTGTGCTGGCGGAAAGTTTTCTGGCCGTGGACGGGATTCTGGAGATTCTGATTAACGTCGCATCCGGACTGGTGGTTTATCCGAGGGTGATTGCGGCGCATGTGGAGGCGGAACTGCCGTTTATGGCGACGGAAAATATCCTGATGGCGGCCGTGAAGGCCGGCGGCAACCGGCAGGAGCTGCACGAGCGGATTCGAGTGCATTCGCATGCGGCGGCCGCACAGGTCAAGCAGCACGGAAAGAAAAACGACCTGCTGGAGCGGCTCCGGAACGACCCGGCCTTTGCCAAAGTGGATTTCCGCAGGGTGCTCAACCCGAGGGAGTACATCGGTCGGGCTCCGCAGCAGGTTGATGAATTCCTTAGCAGGGTCGTCAGTCCTATCCGCCGCCGGTACCGCCGGCAGCTGAAGCATACCGCTCAGCTGAAGGTGTAGTTTCAAAAACAGCCAAGGGTTCTTGTTGCGGACATTTTGCTGAATGATATAATAAGCGTTATGGGAAAACTCACACCGGAACAAGTTGTCAGCACCTTAAACAATCATGCGGAGCATATTCGCGGATTTGGGGTGACACGTATCGGTTTGTTCGGGTCCTATTTGAAAGGATGTGCCGGAGAGGAAAGCGATCTGGATTTTCTGGTTTCTTTTGAGGACCCGACCTTTGATAAATACATGGAACTGAAATTTTTTCTTGAAGAGCTTTTTGGAAAAAGGGTCGATTTGGTGATAGAGGAAAATCTCCGGCCTGCATTTGCCGATGTCAAGAAGGCCGCCCGTTATGCCGAGGCAATATAAAATCTATTTGCAGGATATTCTCGAAGCTGCCGACAAGATTTGCCGTTATACCGAAGGGATGACATATCAGACCTTTTGTGAGAATTCACTGGTAGTGGATGCGGTTGTGCGGAATCTTCAGATTATCGGAGAAGCAGCCAAAAAGATTCCCAAAGAAGTTCGGCAGGCACACAGCCGGGTAGAATGGCAAAAAATCGCCGGCTTGAGGGATATTCTGACTCATGAGAATTTTGGAATCAATTTTAAAATCATTTGAGGTGTTGTTGTGAACAAAATACCGGAACTGCAGCGGCAGATTCAGGAAATTGTCCGGGAACAAAACTGAGAGAAAAAAATGGATAAAAATCAGCTGGCCAGGCGGATTAAGGATGCATCGTATCTGGAGGGGGATTTTGTTCTGCGCAGCGGCAAGCGCAGCAAGTATTATCTGGACAAGTATCTGTTCGAGACCCAGCCGGATATCCTGCGGGCGCTGGGAAAAGAGTTCTGCAGGCATCTGTCGCCGGAGGTAACGCGGATTGCCGGAGCGGAGCTGGGCGGGGTGGCGCTGGCGGCGGCGGCCGCGATGGAGTGCGGCAGGCCCTGGGTCATCATCCGCAACAGCAAAAAGGACTACGGCACAGGCAAGATGATTGAGGGTCGGCTCGAACCGGGCGATGTTGTGCTGCTGGTGGAGGATATCGCCACGACCGGCGGGCAGGTGCTCGAAGCGGCCAAAATTATCACCGAGGCCGGCGCGCGGGTGGACCGGATTGTCTGTGTGATTGACCGCAAGCAGGGGGCACGTGAAAATATCGAAAAAGCGGGCTATCGCTTCGAAAGCATCCTGACCAAGGAAGACCTCGGCATTACGGATTAATTGGCCGCAAAGAGTTTTTCTATTGTCCGAATGATGCAGCCGGCGGTGCGCTGCTTGCTTTGATAAGGCAGGGCCAGCCAGGGACCGGACGGGGTTTTCAGGAAGACGGCGGACTGCTCGGCGCCGATGGCGTCCGGTTTGTTGGCAACAATCAAATCAAGATTTTTCTTGAGAAGTTTCTGCTCGGCGTTTTGTTTGAGATTTTTGTCCTCGAGGGCGAACCCGACCAGAATCTGTCCTTTTTTTTTGTGCCGGCCCGCCCAGGCCAGGATATCGGGCGTCGGTTTGAGCCGGAGCGTCAGGATTCTCTTGCCCTTTTTCATCTTGGTTTTTTCTTTTTTGACCGGTGTGTAGTCCGACACGGCCGCCGTCATAATCAGGCAATCACTTTTGGGAAACTTATCTTTCACGGCCCGGAACATATCCTCGCAGGAGACGACGCGAAGGAGTTCGGCCTGAGCCGGGGGCTTAAGAGTCGTCGGGGCCGAAATCAGGGTTACATGGTGGCCGGCTCGCAGGGCCGCACGGGCCAGGGCATAGCCCATCTGTCCGCTGCCGGCGTTAGACAGAAAGCGGACCGGGTCAATGTATTCCCGCGTGCCGCCGGCTGTGATAAGAATTCGCCGTTTCTTTTTCGGTGCAGCCATATTGGTTTGCTTTAGACACCAAAACTGGTTCCGACGGCTTTGGCGGCGGCAATCAGCGGGTCTTTGAGCGGAACGGTTTTGATTTTGCCGGCCGCGCGGCTGAGGGGAATCGAGCCGAGCGAACCGTTTTTCCAGATGACCAGGTGGTTTTGGACCCCCTTCATCAGCAGTTCGAGGGCGTAATAGCCGAACTGGGTGCCCATGTTGCGGTCAAAGGGGGTGGGGGTGCCGCCGCGCTGAAGATGACCGAGGTTGACGCCGCGGCAGGACAGCCCCGTCATTTTGGACAGCTGCTCGGCCAGCACGTACGAGACGCCGCCCAGCCGAATCGGGTCGGGGCTGTCGGATTCCTTTTTGAAGACGACCATTTTTCCGCCTTTGGGTTTGGCGCCTTCGGCGATGGAGATGATGCTGAAGCGGCGGCCTTTGCGCGAACGGGCCAGGACGACTTCCGCCACGCGGTTCAGGTCGTAGGGAATTTCGGGAATCAGAATCACATCAGCTCCGCCTGCGGCGCCGGCATGCAGGGCAATCCAGCCTGCATAGCGGCCCATCACCTCGACAATCATCACGCGGTGGTGCGAACTGGCGGTTGTGTGAATCTTGTCGATAGCCTCGGCGGCGGTTGTTACGGCGGTGTTGAAGCCGAACGTCAGGTCCGTGCCGTACACATCGTTGTCGATGGTTTTCGGCACGCCCATGACTGTCAGGCCCTTTTTGGCAAAGGCGGCGGCGGAGGCCATTGTGCCGTCTCCGCCGATGCAAATCATCGCCTCGATGCCGTGCTTTTCGAGGTTGGCGATGCACAAATCGGACACGTCGCGATTGCGGACGGTCTTGCCGATGGGCATCGGATAAGCGAAAGGATTGGTTTTGTTGGAGGAGCCCAGAATCGTGCCGCCCAGCGTGAGGATGTTGCTCACGTCGTCAAAAGTGAGCGGACGGATGCGGTTTTCAATCAGCCCCAGATAGGCGTCTTCGACCCCGTACACCTCCAGGCCATACTTGTTGATGGCGGTTTTGGTGACGGCGCGGATGACGGCGTTCAGACCGGGACAGTCGCCGCCGCCGGTCAGGACGGCGATTCGTTTGATTTTCTTTGCCATAGTCAGGCCCTTTCGTTTCTGTGGATGATGCCGTTTACTCTATCGGCAATCCGGGAAAAAACAAGGGCTTCGGCAAAGAAAAGGAGAATTTTTGAACGGCCTTCTCTGCTTTCGCACCAGCGGCATTTCCGCCAAGGAGGTTCCTGACGCAGATCGGCGCAGGGTATGCTGTTTTTATGGGCAGGCAGCGGGCTGGAGGTTGGGGCCGGTAACGGTCATGGAGTCGATGTTCGCCAGGCCGCCGGAGGCCGTCGCTTCCAGACGCACCGTGTACGTGCCCGCCGGCAAAGAGACCTGAGCTGCTGCGGTTGTGCTCCAGCTTGTCCAGGCCCCCGTCACCGGAAAGGCGATGCCGGATACGGCGGCTGTGCCGTTGATGAGCAGATTGGCCGGACGGGCGGCTGTGCTGCCGTTGGCAAACCGCCAGACAAACGTATAAAGGCCGCCGGCTGCAATGCGAATGCGGTAGGTAATGCCCTTGCCGACGGCATTGTCGGTATTGGCATAACCGCTGCCGGTGTAGCCGGCGTGTTCGTTTTCAATTACCCCTTCGACCCCGCAGAAACCGGCTTCATTTTCCTGAATAACAAGGACGGAGTTGGGGGGATTGGGCAGAGCCGACACCTCGTTTGAAAAGGCGGATTCCCCGCCGCTGCTGACGGCTGTCACAACATAGTAATACGGGATGCCGTTCTGGACGCTGTCGTCAAAGTAATCGGAGGACAAAACCGGGGAAGCATTCAGTTTCGTATAACCGCCGCCGGAAGTTGTCGAACGGTACACATTGTATCCAATGACGGAGGCTTCGGCGCTGTCATCCCAATCGAGCAGCACGGCGCCGTCATCGGCCTCGGCGGTCAGATTCGCCGGCGGCAAAAGCGGATGGATATCGAGCATCCAGTTCCCCGCCAGAATGCTGAATTCGTACAGGTCCACGGCACAGTCGCCGTTGAGGTCCCAGGCGGAGCTTTCGGCGCAGTCGGTTTCCAGCCAGGCTGAGGCAAAGGCGGGCAGGTCGTCGATATCGACCCACTCATCGGCGTTTGTGTCTCCATACAGCCCGACAAACCACGGCGACAGATACTGTCCGGCAATGACCTGCCGGTTCAGCCCGGGGCCTTCCCAGGCGACAGCCAGATGATCGGAACCGCTGTCTTCTTTGTGGAGAACCTCGATGAAGTATTTGCCTTCGGCAGTCAGGAAAATCGGAGCAGACCGCTGCGAGGGGGATTGGTCCCATTGACGCGGGGCGGTTCCGCCGGACACAGAGGCAATCAGAGCGGCGTTGGCCGGCGAGCCGTCCGTACTGAGCCGCAGCTGGGCCTCACTGTCGGCGGCGATATAGAAGGTGTACCATCCCGAAGCGGGCGGATGCAGATAGCCGCGGATGCGGGTCCCATAGGAATCCGCCCAGTTGGTCGGGCCTTCGAGATTGGCCGGCCAGTCGCGCCCGGACGGAGCGTTCGGATACAGCGGATGGGCGGTCAGATGGCTGACCGTGCCGCCGGCGATTCCGGTCCAGGTTTCCCGCAGGATTCGTCCCATTGCCGTTGTGCTGATTGTAACGGGGACTTCATAGAGCGTATCCGATTCGTTGCCGTAAATGTCCTTTGCCGTCACAGCATAATAATAGGTTAGACCGGCAGAGACGTCGGTATCGAGGAAGGCCGACTCGGTTATGCCGGAATTCGTCAGGAGGATATAGTCCCCTGTTGGACCGACGGCCCGATAGACGCTGTAGGCGGCCCAATCCGCTTCGGTATTGTCCAGCCAGTCCAGCAGCACGGTACCGTTTTCAATCCGTGCCCACAGACCGGCCGGCGGCGCCGGGGGCGTCAGGTCCATCGGTGAGGCAGAAACCTGAACCGAATGGATGGATTCATTGGCTGATGTATCCACGGCCGTAACTACATAATAATAGGTGGTGCCGTTGCTCACATTGGTATCCGTATAGGCAGGACTGGTCAGGAGGATGCCGTTGAGTTTGACGTATCCGCTGCCGGAAACTGTAAAGCGATACAGATTGTAGCCGGCCAGGTCGGGTTCTGTATTGGGATTCCAGGCGAGCTGGACGATATTTTCGCCGGCGGCGGCCGTCAGTCCCGTCGGAGCGGCGGGCGGCTGGGTATCGCCCTGCACCAGCCAGTTCAGATAGACTTCCAGATTTGTGTAATCCGGGTCAAGCGTGTAGGAATTTCGGTCGGCGGGATTGGAGGGATTCAGCCCGTTGGCCGTTTCCCAGCAGTCCGGCATTCCGTCGTGATCACTGTCTGTCGGGGCCGGTGCGGAAGCCAGCGGCGGCCAGAAGCGGTTCAGCACCTCCGGCGGGTCGGTCGGAAGGGGGGTATTGTAAACGAAAGACCCGGTGCCGTTGATAACATCGCTGACAATTCTTTGGTCTACGGGGTCGCGGACCAGACTGGCTCCGGCGGAAGCCAGGACGTCCTGAAGGGCCTGATAGGCGGAGGTGGTGGTTACCGGCTCCATAGGAATTTCGTAAGAGCGGGCCTTGTAGGCATCAATTTCGGCGGATGTAAACCCGTTGAATGTGACCAAATCCCACTGATTGGGATAGATGGTAACGGTATTGTAATTGGCTCCGTGGGCATTGCCGGCCCAGTAGGCGTAGGCATATTTGCAGTCTTCTTTGAAGGCCTTGTTTCCGGAGGAGCCAGGTCCGCAGATAAAGACATTGCCGACGAAGTTATAGCGGCTCATTGTATCTGTGTCGGCATTATAACCCGGATGCGTGCCGGACCAGTTATAGACTACATTATTGCGGAAGTCGAAGTAAAGCCCGTCCGGGTCGGATGCGATTTTGGTGTAGTTGCCCGGACGGGGATTCCGCCCTTTGTTATGGGCATACAGATTGTGGTGATAGGATTTCCGTTCTCCGTACTGGCCGCGAATCAGAGAACCGTAGCTGTGATTTTCGAAGGTCAGGGCCTCACTGAGGATGCACCACTGAACGGTGACGTTGTTGGAGCCGTCCTGACAGGAGATAGTCTCGTCCCGTGCATAGGAGGCGCTGACGTGGTCGATGATGATGTTGCTGCCGCCGGCGATGTCGATGGCATCCCCGCTGGAATTTGCGCCGCCCGCGTCGACGCGCACCCGAATGTAGCGAATAATGACGTTGTCGGCGCTGCTTAGGTAGATGCGGCCTTTGATGCAGATGCCGTCGCCCGGGGCGGTCTGGCCGGCGATGGTGGTGTTGGACTTGGGCCGCAGGATAACGTCCCCCAGTTCAATCGTTCCGGAGACCCGAAAGACAATCGTGCGGTTGGGCTGACTGACGGCATCGACAATCGAGCCCGGTCCGCTGTTGTTCAGGTTGGTGACTTCATAGACGGTTCCGCCGCGTCCGCCAGCGGCAAAACGCCCGGCCCCCTCCGCTCCCGGAAAAGCCAGGGGGATGGAAAAGGCCTGCGCGGAAAAAAGAGAAAAAAGAAGAATGGACACCGTCAACTTGCCGGTCTTTTGCATTCTCAACTCCCTGCGGTGCTGAAAGGATTTTCTGGCGGTTCTGCTGGCATGTCGGCCTGCCTGTAAGGGTGCTCACAAACGCCCCCGAACCCAATAATCAAATCCAAAGAGAATTATAAGGAAAAGAGAACAGGAAGACAAGAAAAAACTATATATGCTGTATCCGGACAGGGTATATCTTTTTCATTTTTCTAAAAAATTGTCTAATTTCATACAATAATTGGTATATGATTGATGGAAACCTTATTTTAGGGGGGTCAGGCAAAATGACAAGGCAGGCAGGCAAAGCAGGCACCCGAGCAGTAAAACGACATTTTTTTTCTTTGCTGTTCATCCTCTCTTTGTTTTCTTCGGCTTATGGTCTGGAAATTACAGGCACAATTACTTGTCATGACCCGTCCACAATTATTTACGAAGACGGCCGCTACTGGTATTTCTCGACCGGAAATAACTTGTTAAGTCGTTATTCAACAGATTTGGTCACGTGGTATTCCGGTACTCGGCCTTTCAGTTATTCCAGCGGTGTTCCCCCTTATATGGCATCTTATTTGGCTACGTGTGAGGGAAGCGGGCCGTGGAATCTGTGGGCGCCGGACATCATTAAAGTCGGGGATTTATATTATCTCTATTATTCCCGCAATATGTGTTATGACTATAATTGTACGGAACAATCCGTCTGCGGGCTGGCGATTGGTTCGAACATTTTGAATCGAGATTGGGTGGACCAGGGTTCTGTTTTGTGGACGAGTTTGTGCACGGATTATCGGCGGAGCATCGATCCGGCACTTTTGTTTGACACGGCCGGCAATCTGTGGCTGGCGGCCGGGTCATTCGGACATCCGAGCACAAACGGCTGGATATATGGGGGTATTTGGCTCTATCAGATAGACCCTGCTACCGGCAAGGTCAAAAGCGGAACGACCCCGACGCAGCTGGCGCGGGCATGGATTGAGGCAGCTTATCTTTATTATAAGGACGGCTATTATTATCTGTTTTTCAATCAGGAACGCTGCTGTGCGGGCGTGAACAGCACGTATTTTATCCGCTATGCACGGGCCGCGAATATCACGGGGCCGTATTTCGACCGGGATGGAATCAATGTTCTCACGCAGGATACCGGCTCGCTGTTTTTGGGACGGGATTATACGGCTAATTACAATACAGACGGCTCGCCAAAACCGGAGCTGGGCTCGGTTGGGCGGGAAATCGGGCCGGGTCATATCGGGATTTTCACCGCTCAGGACGGGCTGGAGATGTTCTCATTTCATTTCTATGATGCCGATGACAACGGGATAGCCAAGCTCGGGCTTCGTACGCTGATTTGGGGGGATGACGGCTGGCCGCGGGCCGGCTGGAATCTGCCGGATGGAAACTATGCGATTGTCTGCGGAATGAACCGGGACCCGGGTGCGCCGGCAGGGGGCCTTTATCTGGAGGCGACGGATGCCTATACCGACACGGTGCAGATGAACACCTGGAAGGGCGGGACGGACCAAATCTGGACGTTTACACGGGTGGGGCTCAATCAGTATAAAATTACCTGTCTGGCCAACGGCAAGGTGTTGGCGGTTGTTAGTCCGGACGGAAACCCGAGCAATATTTATGGGCCGGGCAAGCCGGTCAAACTGGTGCCTTACAGCAGCACAAACAATGCCCATCGGTGGTATGTTGTTCAGACAAACAACCGCGGCTTTCGAATGCTGAATGTCGCCACGTCGATGGCGCTGGAGGTCGCTGGTGCACAAAATGCGGTCGGGGCTTCGCTCGACGTGGGCGGCTGGGATTCGTCACAGCCGGGGCATCAGTGTTTCTGGCTGACGCCGGCGGGGATGTATTCGATGGAGATGCAGTACGGCGGGCTGCCGGCTTCAGTGGCCAATACCAGTTCAGGCACGCGGTTGGCACTGGCCGACTGGAACGGGTCGAATCTTCAGAAGTGGCGGTTTATCCCGACGTTTGACGGCTATACGAAAATTGTTAATGTCGCCAGCAGTCTGCCGGTCGATTTGCGGAACGGTTCGTTTTCGGATGGTGAGTATATCCGCCAATGGACGGACTTGAACAATGATGCACAGAAGTGGGCGATTGAACCGCTCACGGACAGCTCTTTCCGCATTCTCAATAAGATTACGGCCAAAGCCGTATCGGTTGCCGGCTCGACCAGTGGGTCTTACACGCGTCAGTGGCGATGGCTTCATACGCTGGCTCAGCAGTGGCGGTTTACCCAGCAGGCGGCCTCGCCGAATGCCCGTGTGTGGACGGGCGGCGGCGTATCCGGAGATTGGTCTGAGATTGCCAACTGGGATGTACCCTCGTATGGGGCGGATAATCTGCTGTTCGGCGGGACGCTTCAGACGGCAGCGAACAACAATCTGGCAGCCGACAAGCAGGTCAACGGGATTCGGTTCCTGAATACGGCGGGAAGTTTTACCCTTTCGGGAAACCGAATTATGCTGCTGGGGGATATTGTCAACGAGTCGCCTTTTATGCAGACGATTGGGATGCCGCTTCAGCTGGCGGGAGGCAGGCGGTATTTGCTGGCTGCGCAGGCGGGGGATTTGATTGTCAGCGGGGCAATCAGCGGCGATGGACACCTCGCCAAGGGCGGCGCCGGAATGGTGACGTTAGCAGGCCCGTGCACCTACACCGGGGCTACACGCATTCTGGCGGGCACCCTGAAGATGGGGGCTGACCTGGCTTTGCCGACTTCGACGGACCTGACAATTGAGTCAGGAGCGGTTCTGGATTTGAACGGGCGCGAAATTACGGTCAGTACCCTCACGAATCTGGGAACGATTGTCAACAGCAGCTGTCAGGGGGCTGTGCTGAATGTCCTGACGCCGCCGCAGACATGGGTCCTGCCGGGCAATGGGATGAACGGCCTTGCGGTTTTGGCGGAACATTGGCTTTCGGCCGATTGCGCCGGGCCGGACTGGTGTATGGGCGCCGACCGCAATCAGAGCGGGCAGGTCGATTTGGCCGATTTGGAAACCCTCGCAGCCGAATGGCTTCTTTGTCAGTAAAAAAAAGACCCTGCGGGAAACAGGGTCTTTTTTTGATTATGATTGTCGAGAAGAATTACTATTTTGCCGCGGCGAGAGATTTTTTAGCGGCGGCGGCGACGGCCTCCGGCGTGATGCCGAAGTTTTTGTAGCAGACCTTGTACGGCGCCGACACACCGAACGTGCTCATCCCCACAAACTCGCCCCACGGACCAATCCAGCGGTCCCAGCCCATCCGCACGCCGGCTTCAACACCAATGCGTGCTTTGACCGAGGAAGGGATGACGCTTTCTTTGTAGGCGGCGGGCTGGCGTTCGAAGAGCTCCCAGCAGGGCATCGAAACAACCTGCGAACGAATGCCTTCGGCGGCAAGAATCTCGCGGGCCTGAAGGGCGATGTGCACCTCCGAGCCGGCCCCCAGCAGCAGCACCTCCGGACGGTCATCCTTGATGAGGACGTAAGCCCCTTTGACCAGATTGGCGGCACTGGCGTATTTGCTCTGGTCGAGTACGGGAACTCCCTGACGGGTGAGGGCCAGCGCGATGGGCTGATCTCGATGTTCGAGGGTGTATTTCCAGGCCTGGGCGGTTTCGTTGGCATCGGCCGGACGAATCACCAGCAGGTTGGGAATCGCCCGCAGGGAGGCCAGGTGCTCAACGGGCTGATGGGTCGGGCCGTCTTCACCCAGCCCGATCGTATCGTGCGTAAAGACGAAGATGGTAGGATACTTCGACAGGCACGCCGCCCGCAAAGCGCCGCGCATATAATCGGAAAAGACCATAAAGGTGCCGCCGTAGGGGCGAATCAGACCGCTGACGGCCATGCCGTTCATAATGGCGGCCATGGCATGTTCGCGGACGCCGCAGCGGATATAGCGGCCTGTGAGATTGTTTTTCTGGAAATCTGTCGCACCTTTGAAGCGGGTGTTGTTGGAGGGTGTCAGGTCGGCTGAACCGCCGATGACCAGCGGCAGGTGCGGCATCAGGGCATCAAGTGTTTTGCCGGATGCCTGCCGTGTGGCGACGGACGTGCCCGCCTCGAATTTCGGCAGCAATGGTTCAATCTCCATTGGAAGCCGGCCGGCCAGGG
>DAOSUR010000016.1 GCA_035378985.1 Anaerohalosphaeraceae bacterium | reverse complement strand
GTTCTCTCTTTTTTATAAACTTAATACGGATTCTATTTTTTGACCATGTACCTACGATTATTAATATTGTTCCATAATATAGACACAAATAAGGTATGTGGTGACTAATGGACCAAGAATAACCTCGGCTTGCCAATCCCATTGTAATCCATAATCTTACTAAGTTTACACAAAACCATCCTGAAATTAACAGTATTATGTTACGGATATTAATTAACATTTTCTTAGAATAATCTAAAACGAACGGAAGAACTATCAATAACCAATCAATGCCTGTGCATCTCTTGTGAAAATTATATGGTATTCCATTTACCAGTACAAAACTCTCCTGATAATTTTCAACATGAAAGCCGATTGATTCCAAGAAAAGCGTCGTCGCTTTTATTGTAGATTGTATTAGAAGATCCCAATCAAATGAATAATACAATAGAATCCCACAAATCACCCCAATGAAGGGCAAATCAACATAACCAGCAGTTGCAATTCGTATCGATCCTATTGTGACCTTATGCACCTTCATAAGCGATATTTGCTGCCATTCATTGAGAGAGAGAATCCCCCATTTCATTCAATAGGATTCAAGGAACCAATATTTTATCGGCATTTTCAATTAGTTCATAGCCTCCAATTTTTTCTTTGAGATATTTTAACTTTTCATCGGACAATCTTTTTTCATACATACGAAACCTGCAAACATGCTCGCGAGCTCTCATTACGATTCCCTCTCTTACTATATCGTATTTACTTTCATCTAAATTTTTCAATAGTATCAAATGAAACACTGCCATTATATAGTCGTGTCGAGGATCTATTAGGACTTTTCTTTTCCCGAAAGAATAGCCAGCTCCAAAAGACAACAAGCCGGTTATTGTGACTAAAAAGAAAATTATTGTAATCATCTTTTCCCTTTTTTGTTTAATTTGTTTAAGCTATGCACTTCCATAACCACATTTGATTTTTGCATAGATTCTGAACGTTACATAAATGGTACTGCCGGATAAAAGTATTAATAAAAAAATGTCATCGTTTACTCCTCCGGGTCCGTTGAAGTAATCCTTGCCTTTTTGTATGGCTTCACATGCAGTCGCATGTTCAAAAACAACAGCCGTCCAACAGGTAGCTTCAGCTTCGCTACAGATCTTGAATGCAGCGGGACTGCCTTCCATGGCTTTCATGCATGGATTGAAAACGAAGAGACGACACAATTCCTCCGCTGTGTAATGTATTAATCCCGAGGGATCGACCCATTTGATAGGATTATTTATGCAATATATATAAGCATTCAGAAAATCTGGAGATAACCGATTATACCATACAATTGTTTTGCCAGAAATACCTTTGAAGACAGGAAACTCAGGCAACAATAACGGATCCCTTGAAATGAATCTTCCCGTTCTGAGATCGTAATAGCGGGCGCGGAGGAAAATCAGGTTGTCCGCCTCGGTGAGCTGGCTTTCGCCCGTGAAGCCGTAGGGATTGTCGGCTGTCCCTGAAACCGCCCGCACATTGCCGAACCCGTCATACATATAGGATACCATACGCTGCCCGAAGGCATCCGTCAACTGCCGCACCGACCCCAGGCCGTCATAGTGATAATACGCATTGACGCCCGAGCGATTCACCGAAATCAAGCCATTTCCGTAGGTATATACCGCCTGCGGATTCCCGACCCCATCCGTCTCCATCAAGACCTCCACCAGCGGAAGGGCAACATCGTTGACATATCTTGTCTGGATTCCATTTTGTATCTTCCTGACCCGATTGCCCTCGCCGGCCGATTGCCCATACCATACCGGCATTGGCATCCTCCGCCCGGTCCAGAAGCCAGTTGAAATACACACACGCCGTCGCCGGCCGACCGCGAGCCAGATTTATTTCCCCCAGCCGCATCGCCGCATACAACGCCCCCCGATCGTCCGGATACCGCTCAAAGACCGTCTGATAGCCCCACTCCATCACGGCCTCGGCCTCTTCCGCCGAAACAGCCCCGTCGGCTTTTAGGTTCTCATAACAAACTCCGATCATCCAGTGCAGCGAACCGGCACAACCTGTTCAGAAAGGCCCTGGATGCATAGCCGAACTTCTTTTGTAGATAGACTCCGTCCCTGTCGGCTGCAAGGTGGGGGATAACTCTTACGCGAAGGACTCCTTATCCGTCTGTCTTGCCCTGATTCTCCTGCCTAATTTTTTTATTTTTTCACCGACGGCCCTGATGCTTGCCTTTTGACGCTGATTGTAAATATTACCCCTTCCCCGTTTGTCTTTGTCAAGAAAAAACAAAAATTCGAGCCGCTTTGAGACAATCAGGAACAATCCCTGCTCGTTTATCCGTATTTTCCCTGATAAAAACAAACAGATTCTCTATCAGGCATTGCGGCCCAATTTGCACACACAAGTTTTTCCTTGACAATTCCCCGTATCCGTGAAATACTTCCGTTATAGTTTGAAATTGCCCTAATTCACACCGATTGACCTGCCGAAGCGGTAATTTCAAGGAGGCGATTTTTACGACCATCAAGGAGCAAACAGCGTGTTGGGTGGCCAATTGCTCAAAATGCGGACGCCCTCTTTCCATGCATTCCGTTTTGCATCCTAAGTCGGCGTAAACAATACCGTTTCCTTTTTTATGGAGGGTACAAGTATGAAACACTGGCTGTGGATAGGGATCCTGTGCGCGCTGGGGCCGATGCTCTTTGCAGAGCCCTACTTCCTGCTTGATTCCCAAACCGAGTGGGAGGAAGCGCTGTACGGCACCGCCCCGGAGCAGAACAAGATTAAGCCCGCAATGCCTCACGAATGGACGGAGTATATGTTCCAGCGGGAGGAATATCTGGTGGAAGGAGAACTTCCCGCACCGAGCATCTTTCTGCCGCCGGAACTGCATGTTTATGACGGCGGGGGCGGAGGCGGCGGGGGAATCTGGCCCGAAGAAGCCTGTCTGGTCATGGCCTGGGGTGAACCGAGTCTGCCCGAGAACAATTACGCCTCCGCCTGGAAATTCGAATACGGTCTTGACCCCGACCTTCGCAACTGCACACTCAAACTGACCGTTCATCCGCCGGCGGCCATCGTGATGGTCTCCTTCGGTCTGACCGATATCAACGGCAACCAATGCTCGTGGACCTGGAACAATCCGGCCAATATCCCCACGGCCCCGCCGGCCACCACCATCACCATCAACACCGCCAATGTCCCCGGCCTGGGCCTGAACTCTTCCAATCCGCCGGCGGCGGCCTTCGCCTTCAATCCCAATTTCGACATGAGTCAGGTCGCTTCGGTCTTCATCAGTGAAACCTTTCACAACACCCCCGGCGTCTTTCCTCCGCCTGTTCCCGGCGGCTCCCAGTTTTTCTACTGGAACGCCTGGGACAATATGCAGGTGACACCCAATAACGGCGGAGGCGGCGGACTGGTCAACACCAAATCCTTTGTCAAGTACAGCCAGCCGCCGGTCGAAATGGCAGACGGCATCATCCTCGGCTGGGATGAGCCGTCCGTTTATATTCCCCCTCGAATGATTATGGCCGACGACTTCGAATGCAAAGACGAACGGCCGATTACGGATATCCACTGGTGGGGCTCGTTCCAGGGCTGGACGCAGCCGACCATCCCGGCATGGCTTCTGCCCAAGGCCTTCCACATCGGCATCTGGACCGATGTGCCCAAGGGCGCGGACCCGCAATTCCCCGGATTCAGCCACCCGGGAACGCTCGTATGGGAAAACTACTGCGATAATTTCGTCTGGAACTTTGCGGGCTATGACAAGGACCCCCGCGGCCAGATGGAAAACGAGGCCTGCTTCCAGTTCAATCAGCTGCTCAGTCAGGATGAGTGGTTCCGCCAGCCCCCGCTGGATGACCCGCAGCAGCCGCGCATCTACTGGCTGAGCATTGCCGCAATCTACGACCCGCAATATCCGCCGATGTACCCGTGGGGGTGGAAGACCCGCGAGCATTTCTTTATGGATGATGCCGTACGGATTCTGCAGGTGCGTCATCCGGACGGCTCCCTCTGGCCGCCCAATCCCCTGCAGGTCGGCAAATCAGTATTCGCCTTCGGCCAGCCCCTCGAGTTTCCCATCGGCGTCAGCTGGGATTTGGCGTTCGAACTGACGACCAATCAGGCCCCGCCCTGCTCTTCGCTGTCGGCAGACCTCAACCGCGACTGCAAAGTAGATATGCCTGACCTGGCGATCTTTGCTCAGCAGTGGCTGATGACCGAATAAGACAGCCATTTGAAAAACCCGAAAGGCCCTGAGTTTTCGCTCGGGGCCTTTTATCGTTTCAGAAGCGATTGAACAGCTCGGAGAACCTGTTCGACCGTGATGTTTTCAATCCGGTACTCAGGCTGCGGATTGTCAATCGACCGGCCGCGTCCCCACGGATTGACCGCCGCAATCGCACAAAGGCCGCTGCGCGGGAACAGCCGAGCCGGATTGGTCGGCCCAAACATCATCACCGTCGGCACATTCAGCGCCGCTGCCAGATGCGTCGGCCCGGTATCGTTGCCGATGACAATCGCCGCCCGCTCCAGCAGGGCCGCCAGCTGCGGGATGCTCGTGCGTCCGACCAGCACCGCCGCCGGCACACCCGACGCCTGCTGAATTCGCTCTGCCAAAGCCCGCTCGCCCGCCGTGCCGACGAGCACCGCGGCCAGCCCCGCCTCCCGATGCAGACAGGCGGCAACCCGGGCAAACCGCTCCGCGGGCCAGCACTTGCGCCCATGCGCCGACCCGGCCGCCAGCACCGCATACCGCCTGCCTGCAAGTCCCTCGGCCTTCAGCAAAGCATCCGCATCCTGACGGGCCTGCTCGCCGACCCGCAGTCCAAACTCAAGCGGCTCTATCGACATCCCGAGCATCTTCAAAAGAGCATCATAGGCATCAAAAATATGCGCCGATTCCGGCATCGGGGCTGTATGCGTATAAAACAGCCGGGCTCCTTCCCGTGCCTCCTGAAGCCCCAGCCGCACCCGACAGCCGCTCAGCCAGGCAAACAAACCGGACCGAAGCAAACCCTGCAGGTCAAGCACAAGGTCATAGCGTCCCTGCCGCAGCCGCCGGAGAAACGCCGCCGTTTCCCGAACGCCCGCCGCCGTCCACCAGCGGCCCATCGTCCGCCGGTCAAACAAAATCAGCTCATCGACGCCGCTTACACACTCAAAAAGTCCGGCCAGCTCCGTCCGCACCACCCATGAGATATGCGCCTTCGGACGTGCCCGCCGCAGCGCCGCCAATACCGGCAGGGCGTGCACAATATCTCCCATCGACGACGGCTTGAGAATCAGCACGCGTTTATTCCAGTCCGGCTGCCGGATGAATTGCAGTAAATCAGCACACATAGTCCGTTCATTCTACGCCGTTTCCCCCTTTTTTAAACCTCAAATCGCTCCTTACCCGGAAGCAACACTGGAAAAAATCGCTTCCTCAGGGCCGTTTTTAAAAAAACGAACACATCCTTCCCTTTTTTGCAACTACAATCTCATCAAAACCTTACGTCCTTCTTGGTCCGATAAACCCCTCAGACGCGAGTGCAAAAAGTTTCCAATTTTACAAAATTTTTTGTATAACTTTAGACAAAGGGTAAATCTGTTCAATCGGAGAAAGAGGCGATGATGAAGAAAACAATGACAGCGGCTCTGTTGTTTCTGGCAGGAATGGTTTCCGCAGGCGTTTACAGCGGGGGAGGCGACGGCACGGAAGAGAATCCTTATCGAATAGCCGCGCCCGCGGATTGGCAGGTCCTGATGGCCACGCCTCAGGATTGGGACAAGCACTTTCAGCTCACCGGAGATTTGGATTTGGCAGGAATCGCCCTTACACCGGTCGGCACCGTCACTACAAAGTTTACCGGTGTCATTCACGGAGAGGGATGGTCCATCAGCAATGTCCAGCTCAGCCGGCCGACGGAGGACAACGTCGGACTCTTTGGATGGCTTGCCGGAGCCAGAATCCGGGACTTGCGCATTGAGAATGGATTTGTCGAAGGCCGGTTCTGGGTCGGCGGACTGGCCGGACGCGCAGAGTCGTCCACTCTCGAGAACTGCGGCTGGACCGGAAGCGTCAAAGGAATCGCCTACGTCGGCGGAATTGCCGGATGCAGCATCGCTCCCCAATCAGCCCTGCTCGGATGCCGGGCGATGGGAACCGTAACCGGCAGCCGTTATGTCGGCGGGGTAACCGGCTATCTTGCGGACGCGGTGCTTTACTACAGTTATTCACAGGCCTCCGTAATCGGCGTCCTCGACTCATTGGGCGGTACAGCGGAAATCATAGGCGGCCTGGTCGGCTGGACGGCCGGTTCAGCCACCCTGACCGCCAAGTGCTACGCGGCCGGACTCGTCCAGCCGCCGAGCACAAGCACCCCGAATGTCGGCGGCCTGGTCGGCCTTAATAGCAGCGCCGTCATCACCAATTCCTTCTGGGATACGCAGGTCAGCGGGCAAACCGCCAGCGCCGGAGGCACCGGCAAGACAACCGCTCAAATGAAGCAAAGCATGACCTACATCGACGCCGACTGGGATTTCATTCATCTGTGGGACATTGGAGAACACCAGACCTATCCGTATATCCGAAACCGTCCCTCGGCGGATTTGAACCGGGACGGCCGGGTGGCTCTGGAAGACCTGTCAATCCTGGCTGAACAATGGCTCACGGAAGACATTCAGGCCCCCTCCGAGCCGTAATTGTCCTGCAAATGATTCTCCGTTCTCTGCGGCGGCTTCATTCATAAACACCGAACAGGACAGACCAATGGCGCTGCCCCGCAGAAGAACCCTGCGCAAAAGACAGCCCCGCGCTCAGACCCTCACTCTTCCCTCCTTACTGAACACTGATAACTGTCGACTGCATTGTACGAATTGCGGCATTTGTGTTGACGAACGGGTTCGAACCCCCTACTATGTCTGCCGAAAACCCTCAAAAGATAGGATAAACAATATGGCCAAGGTGATTTTACAAACGGATATTCCCGGCGCATCAGCTCGGCGGGGCAAGGTGCGGGACATTTACGATCTGGGCGACAAACTGCTGATTGCCGCCACCGATCGAATCAGCGCCTTTGATGTGATTATGAAGACCGGCATCCCCTATAAGGGGCAGGTGCTCACGCAAATCTCCAAATTCTGGCTCGACTTTCTCGGAAGCGACGTGGAAAACCACCTGATTTCGATGGAAGTTCAGGAGTTTCCGGAGCCGTTTCGAAGTCATCCTGCGCAGCTGACCGGCCGCTCGATGCTCGTCAAAAAAACCCGCGTCCTGCCGGTTGAATGCGTCGTGCGGGGCTATCTGGCCGGCTCCGGCTGGAAAGAATATCAGCAGAGCCGAACCGTCTGCGGAATCCGGCTGCCGGAAGGCCTCCGACAATGCGACAAACTGCCGGAGCCGATTTTCACCCCCGCCACCAAGGCCGAACAGGGACAGCACGATGAAAATATCTCTTTTGAGCAATGCGTAAAAATCCTGGGCCGCGACAGGGCCGAGTATGTGCGAACCAAAAGCATCGAAATCTTCCGCAAGGCAGGTGAGTATGCCCGTTCACGCGGCATCATCCTGGCCGATACCAAATTCGAATGGGGTGAGCTGGACGGTCGGATTATCCTGATTGATGAAGTGCTCACGCCCGATTCGTCACGCTTTTGGCCTGCGGACAAGTATCAGCCCGGCCGCGATCAGGAAAGCTTCGACAAGCAGTTCGTCCGCAACTATCTGGAGGACATCCGTTTTAACAAATCCGGTCCGGGGGTGGAGCTGCCCGAAGAGATTGTCGCGAAAACCTCCGCCAAATACATCGAAGCGTATGAGCGGCTGACCGGACGGCCCTTCCGCCGAATGTAACTTTATGGATTCCGTCATTCAGCTCGAAGAAGTTTGCTTTTGCCGGAAGAACCGGACGATTCTGGACGGAATCAGCTGGCAGGTCCGGCGGGGCCAGCACTGGGCCCTGCTGGGGGCCAACGGCTCCGGCAAAACCACGCTGCTGAAAATCCTGGCCGGCTATGAATGGCCGACCTTCGGACGAGTTGTCGTCCAGCAGCAGACCTTCGGCGCTACGGACATCCGAAAACTCCGCCGCACCATCGGGCTGGTCAGCTCGACGCTGCAGCAGCGGCTGCCCGCTCAGGACAAGGCGATTGAGGTGGTTGCCTCCGGGCTGGATGCCACGCTCGGGCTGTACCGCCGGCCCAGTCCTGAAGAAATGGAGCAGGCCCGGACAGCCCTGGCGCATCTTCGGGCGGATGCGATTGCAGAACAATCCTACCAGACCCTCTCTCAGGGCGAACAGCAGAAAGTAATGATTGCCCGGGCCCTGGTCTGCCGGCCGACGCTGCTGATTCTGGATGAGCCCTGTTCCGGACTGGACCCGGCGGCGCGTGTGCGGTTTCTGAAAGACATCGAATTTATGGTCTCCCAGCCGGACGCTCCCTCCATCCTGTTCGTGACGCACCATATTGAAGAAATCGGCCCGTGGATTTCGCACGTGCTGCTGCTCAAAGACGGCAAAGTCCTGGCCGCCGGCACCCAAGAGGAAATCATCACCTCCGAAAATATGGCCGCGATGCTCGGCTGCCGATGCGAGGCCTATTTCGTCCCGCCGCGCTGGCACCTGCTCATTGAGGAGTAAACACAATGTCTATACCAAAGAACTGCTTGCGGACGATTGTCTTAGGGGTCTTTCTGACAGCCCTGTCGGGCTGTTCACCCAGCCGACCCGAGGAGAATGCTATGGTTTCTCAAGACCGCCGCTCGGCCGGCTTTTTTCCAACCGTGACCGGCCGGAATCTGACCGGTCAGTCGTTCACGTTTCCCGACAATCTGCGCAAGGATTACAATCTGATTGCCGTGGCGTTTCTTCGGCAGCAGCAGGCCGATGTGGATACCTGGATTGCCCAAATGGAGCCGCTGGAGGCGCAGCTTCCGTCGTTTGCTTTTTTTGAGGTGCCGACTATCCGCAAAATGAATCCGTTCTCGCGATGGTTTATTTATCAGGGGATGCGCGGAGGAATTCCCTCTCAGGCGGCTCGTCAGCGAACCGTGACGCTGCACATTGATAAGGAGCCGTTTAAGAAGGCCCTCGGCATTGAGTCCGAAGAAACCATCTATCTGTTTCTGACCGACCGAACGGGAAAGATTCTCTGGCAGACATCAGGGTCCTGGTCCGAGGACAAACACCAACAGCTGCTGGCGGTTCTGAATCCTTCCTTATAATCGCCGCAGCTTGATGTTTTTGAACGAAACCTGGTTGCCGTGGTCCTGCAGCAGGATGTGTCCGGAATCCCATTCGGCAAAATCCGGCCAGATTTTGTATTTGCTCTCCTGCACCAGCTTGCGGAATTCCGGCGTTTTGCGTTCATATTCGAGGACCTTGCGGCCGTTGAGCCAGTGCTCCACGTGTGTGCCTTTGGACATGATGCGGGCGTGGTTCCAGCGTCCGATGGGCCGCAGGTCTTTGTTGTCGGCGGCAATTAAGTCATACAGAGAGGCCAGCGTCCGGCTGCCGGGCTGACTGCCCGCCTTGGCATCCGGATGCCGCAGGTCATCGAGCAGCTGGTATTCCAGACCGATGGCTGAACCGGGGCCCTTGTTCAAGTCCGGCTGGACGAAGTATTTGATGCCGCTGTTGGCTCCGGGGGACAGTTTGAACTCCAGCTGCAGCTCGAAATCGCTGTAGCGTTCGATGGTGATGATGTCGCCGCCGGCGGCGGACTCCTTGCCGCCGCTGTCCAGCACCGTCAGTACGCCGTTTTCAATCACCCAGCCCTGTTTGGGAAAGTCCGGCCCGCGGGCACTCCGCCAGCCGGTTGGGGTCTTGCCGTCAAACAGATAGATCCAGCCCTGCGGGGCCTCCAGATTGCCCAGCTGATAATCCATCGACGTCAGCGGCAGCGGCATGGGCTTCAGATACGCGGCGGCATTTTCGTCGATGATGCGGATGTTGCGCCAGCGGACCTGAATGCCCTCTTTGGCTTTGTCGGAGCCGACGGTGTGAACCTGCAGGGCAATGAAGCCGTTGGGAGTGAGCGAATCGGACAGATGGGCCGCCGGCACATCGTTGATCCACGTGCGGATGACATCCCCGACGGCTTCGATGCGCAGGTGATTCCATTCGTTCTGCCGGAAGGCCGCACGGGCCTGCGGGTTGTTTTCGAGGGTAGCCAGCCAGCCGCGCCGCGCCTCGTCGTAAATCCCCGCCGTCCAGGCCCGGTCCGACGGGTCGATTTCGACCTGATAACCGTGCACCCGACCGTTGTTATACTCCGGGACGCTGTGGGAGCGAATTTGGATGCCGGAATTGAGCTTGGGATCCACTTTGAACTCCAATTCGAGAATAAAATCGGAATAAAACTGCTGCGTACACAGAAAGCTGTTGGGTGTATCCAGCACGGTTGTGCCGACAATAACTCCGTCCTCTACAGTGTACACGGCCTGACCGCCCTTCTGCTGCCAGCCGGTCAGGTCTTTGCCGTTAAAAAGCGGCTTCCAGGGCTCCTGGGCCGATGCAAGAACAGAAACCATGCAAACCCATACCAAACCGACCGCCTGCTTAATCATTTGCGTTTCCTTTCCATTCAGCACTGAATCAGCGATTTCCAATCCCATATAGACAGGGCCCGGAGGGCGGCTGTTCCCAGCCGGCCTTCTTCGACGGACGCCTGCGGGTCATAGTCCACCACGCCGAACAGGGTCGTCTGACCCACCTGAGCAATCACATCGGGGCTGGTCTGCTCGGCAATATCGGCCTGCGCGGCATTATACCCGCTGATGACGACTCCCGCCAGCGGCAAACCGGCATCGCGGACGGCCTTGATGGTCAGCAGGGTATGATTAATCGTGCCCAGACGCGGACGAGCCACAATCAGGGTCAGCAGGTCAAACTCCGCCGCCAAATCGAGGACTGTTTCGCCCTCTGTCAGCGGAACCATCACCCCGCCGATGCCCTCGACGATGACGGCGTCGGCCTGTTCACACAACTGCCGCCAGGCCCAGCTGATGCGCCCGTAATCCAGAAAGCGGTTTTCCAGACGGCTGCACACAATCGGGGCGGCGGGAATCTCAAAGGCAGCCGGATTGACCACCTCCAGCGGCCAGTCGGCCTGCGAACAGGCGGTCAGAAACTCCGCATCCGTGCTCACCAGCCCCTGCGGGGTCCGCCGGCAGCCGCTGGCAACGGGTTTAAATACACCAACCCGAAGTCCCTGTTCGGCCAGCAGACGGGCGATCGCCCCGGCAATGAGCGTTTTGCCCACGCCGGTATCTGTGCCGGTGATAAACAGACCGGGTTTTCGCGGCAGATTCAGAGACAGCGTCATGGTTCAAGACCTCGAACGATTTTCGGGACATCATCCCGAATGGTTTCTTCCACGATGTCCAGCAGCGTCTGCAGGGTCGGCAGGTCCATTGCCGGAGCGGGCATCAGGACAATCACATTGCCCAGCGGACGCATCATCGCTCCTTTGGGCCGCATCGCCGCACAGACTTTGGCGCCGAGCGTATGCTTATACGCAAAGGGCTCCTTGGTTTTTTTATCGCAAACCAGTTCAATCCCCGCCATCAGGCCGCACTGACGGACATCGCCGACATAGGGCAAATCCTGAATCCGCTGAAGGGCGGCGCGGACAGCGTCGATTTTCGGAGGCATCCGCTCCAGGACCTGATGCTTCTCGAACAGCTGCAAAGACGCCAAGGCCGCCGCACAGGCCAGGGCATTGCCGGTGTAGGTGTGGCCGTGAAAGAAGGTCTTGAACTCCTCCGGACGGCCCAAAAAGGCATCGAAAATTTTCTGCGTCGTCAGCGTGGCTGCCAGCGGCAGATATCCGCCGGTGATGCCCTTGGCCAGACACATCAGGTCCGGACAAACCTGTTCATGTTCGCAGGCGAACATCCGGCCGGTGCGCCCGAAGCCCGTAGCCACCTCATCGGCAATCAGCAGCACATCATAGCGGTCGGCCAGACGGCGGACCTCCGCAAGAAATCCGGACGGATGGACGAGCATGCCCGCCGCCCCCTGCACCAGCGGCTCCAGGATAATCCCCGCAATCTGCCCCGGATGACGCCGAAGCAGAAACTCCAGATTCTCCAGAGAAAACTCCGCACACTGCTGCGGCGTGCCTTCGAAGCGGTACGGATGCGGACTGGGAACAAAATAGGTCTCAAACAGAAGCGATTTAAAGATGCCGTGAAACAGCTCCATTCCGCCGACACTGACCGAGCCGATGGTGTCGCCGTGATAGGCCTCCTGGACGGCAATAAAGCGGGTTCGTTCTTTGCAGCCGAGATTCTGCCAGTATTGATAGGCCATCTTCAGGGCGATTTCGACAGCGGTGGCGCCGCTGTCGGAATAAAAAACCTTGCAGAGGCCTTTGGGGGCAATCTGCACCAGTTTTTCAGCCAGTTCAATCGAACGGGTCTGCCCCAGCCCCAGCAGGGTGCTGTGGGCAATCTGCTCCAGCTGGTCTCGAATCGCCTGATCAATTTCGGGGACGCGGTGGCCGTGCACATTGCACCAGAGGGAACTGACCCCGTCGATATACCGGCGGCCCTCCGTATCCATCAGGTAAAACCCCTCGCCCTGTTCAATAATAACCGGTTCGCCGGCAAGCCAGACGCTCATCGGCGTAAACGGATGCCACAGGTATTGTTTGTCCAATTCAATCCAGTGTTCTGTCCTGCTGTTCATAGGGTTGATTGTATCGAAAAATTTTTTTTCCGAAAGAGCAAGTCTTTTCGAACCTCCGAAAAGATTGACATCCGACGCCGGGCCGGATATAGTCCCTTTCCGTGGTTGCGGGTTTGTTTGAAAAAAGGGAATGAACCATCAAAAGACCGCCGAACGGTCAGGGAGAATCACAATGAATCATTTCACAATCATCCGGAAACTCACCCTTTTGAGTTTGTTTGCTTCCGCCTGGGCTTTTGCCGAAGAAGCCCTGCCGGACTGGGAGAATGCGGCTGTTTTCCGAATCAACAAAGAGCCGGCTCATGCGACGCTGATGCCGTTTGAGAAAGCCGAACAGGCACGCACCCTTGACCGGGCCCAGAGCCCGTATTATCATTCGCTGAATGGCAAATGGAAATTTCACTGGTCCCCGGACCCGCAGAGTCGTCCGGCCGACTTCTACAAGCCGGAATTTTCCGTGAACGACTGGAATGAAATCCCCGTGCCGTCCAATTGGCAGATGCAGGGATATGACGTGCCGATCTACACCAACGTCACCTATCCGTTCCACAAAGACCCGCCCCGTGTGATGGGCACACCGCCGCAGCATTTCACCACGTTTAAAACGCGCAACCCCGTCGGGTCGTATCGGACAACCTTCACAGTCCCCGACGAATGGAACGGGCGGGAAATCTTTCTGGTTTTCGACGGAGTGGAATCGGCGTTTTATCTGTGGATTAACGGGCAAAAAGTCGGCTACAGTCAGGACAGTCGAACCCCCGCGGAGTTCCGCATTACGCCTTATCTGAAAAAAGGAGACAATATCCTTGCCGCCGAGGTGTACCGTTTTTCCGACGGTTCTTATCTGGAAGACCAGGATTTCTGGCGAATGAGCGGCATCTTCCGGGATGTGTACCTGTATTCGACTCCGACCGTTCACATCCGGGACTTCTTTGTCAAGACCGAGCTGGACAGTGAATATCGGGACGCCGTCCTGAAAGTCACGGCATCGATTATCAACTACGGAAAATCCGATGCTTCTCTCCCGAAACTGGAAGGAGTCCTGTTTGACAAAAGCGGCAAAGCCGTCGCGTCCGTAAAGGCGGCCTCGGCACCAAAGCGGATTCCGGCCGGACAGGAAATCACCCTCGAAATGCAAACCGAGGTGAAAAACCCGCTTAAATGGACGGCGGAAACGCCGCATCTGTATCGGCTGGTTCTGACATTGGGCAAAGAGGCCGTCGGCTGCAATGTGGGCTTCCGCAAGGTGGAAATCAAAGACGGCGTGCTGCTGGTCAACGGCAAATATGTGTACCTGAAAGGAGTCAACCGGCATGAGCACGACCCGGATACAGGGCATACCGTCAGCCGCGAATCGATGATTCGGGACATTTGCCTGATGAAGCAGCACAACATCAATGCAGTCCGCACCTGCCATTATCCGGATGTTCCGATGTGGTACGATTTGTGCGATGAATACGGGCTGTATATTATCGATGAGGCCAATATCGAATCGCACGCCCTGATGAACTATTCGAATCTGTTTGATTCGCTGGGCAACGACCCGCTGTGGAAAGAAGCCCATCTGGACCGCACAAAGAATATGGTCGAGCGGGACAAAAATCATGCCTGTGTGATTATCTGGTCGCTGGGCAATGAAGCGGGAGACGGGGCCAACTTTGAGGCAACCAGCGACTGGATTCATCAGCGCGACCTGAGCCGCCCGGTGCAGTACGAGCCGGCGCGGGAGCGTCCCCTGACCGATATCGTCTGCCCGATGTACGCCCGGATTCATCAGATTGAGGCCTATGCCAAACGGAAAGATATTTATCGTCCGCTGATTCTGTGCGAATATTCGCACGCCATGGGCAACAGCTGCGGCAATCTGGCCGACTACTGGGTCGTCATCGAAAAATACAGAGCCCTTCAGGGCGGATTTATCTGGGACTGGGTGGACCAGGGGCTGCGGAAAAAAGACCCGGACACCGGCAGAGACTTCTGGGCCTATGGAGGCGACTTCGGCGATCAGCCCAATGACGGCAACTTCTGCTGCAACGGTCTGGTTCAGCCCGACCGCAAACCCAATCCGCATCTGTACGAGGTCAAGAAGGTCTATCAGAATGTTGCGGTGCATCCGGCTGATTTGGCCAAAGGGCTGGTGGAGATTCAAAACAAATATGTCTTTACCAACCTGAAAGATCTGCTGGAGGCCGACTGGGAACTGACGGAAAACGGAGCGGTAATCGCCCAAGGCAAACTGGGACGCCTGGACATAGAACCGGCCGGACGAAAAACGGTTTCAATCCCCCTGCCCGACATTCGCTGGAATTCGGACTGTGAGTATCATCTGACGGTCTTCTTCCGGCTGGCAGAGGAACAGACGTGGGCCCCGCGCGGGCACCTGCTGGCGTGGGAACAGCTGGTCCTGAAGGAACGCACGCGTCCTGTGCCCCTGCCGCAGCCGAATCTCCAAAGCCCGGCCCTGAATGTTTCGGAAACCTATGAGGTCATCCGCATTCACGGCGAGGGGTTCTCGGCAATGTTCAGCAAGTCGCTGGGCGCACTGGTTTCCTACAAAATCAATGACCAAGAGATGCTCGTCGAACCGCTGGTGCCGAACTTCTGGCGGGTGCCGACGGATAACGATAACGGCAACAAAATGCCGCGGCGCCTTCGGGTTTGGAAGACCGCTGCTCAGGAACCGAAAGTCGATTCGGCCGCAGTGGAAAAAATCAATGACGGACAGGTGGAAGTCCGGTTCGAGCTGACCCTAAAGGCGGGCGATTCCAAACTGGCTCTGAAGTATCAGGTCTTCTCAGGCGGAGAAATCCTTGTCCACAATCAGTTTACGGCCGTCGGGGAGCTGCCGGAGATGCCGCGCTTCGGGATGCAGATGAAAATCCCGCGTCAGTTCGCCCTGCTCCGCTGGTACGGGCGGGGCCCGCATGAAAGCTACTGGGACCGGCTGGCCGGTGCGGCTGTCGGCATTTATGAAGAGATTGTGACAGACCCCAAACATATGTACGTCCGCCCGCAGGAATACGGCAACAAAACCGACGTCCGCTGGATGACGCTGACCAACAGAATGGGACAAGGACTGAAATTCACCGGTCTGCCGCTTCTGTACGTCAGTGCCTGGCCGTGGTCAATGGAGGACCTCGAAAAGGCCAAACATCCGGTCGAACTGCCGGTGCGGGATTTCCTGACAGTAAATATCGACTACAAGCAGATGGGTGTCGGCGGAGATGACAGCTGGGGTGCTCAGCCCCATCGGGAATACACCCTGCCGGCCAAGCAGTATGAGTACAGCTTCCTGATTGAACCCGTCCTGCCGTAACCTGCCGACACGGTGAAACAAAAAGAAAATCCGGTATCCGCTAAAAACAGATACCGGATTTTCTTTCTTCCTACATAATATATAAAATAAGATTTTCTACAATACCGCCGGTTTAAAATGGGAAACCTTTGAAAAAGGAAAAGCCATGAAAAACATTCTGTTCGGCCAAGGTCTATTGGTGCTGATTCTTTCAGCGGTCGGCTGCACAATGTCGGCTCAACCACGGGAAAAAACCGCTCTCCGACAATGGCAGTTTTGTGAGGACAAAACACCGGAAGGCGCTGAGCCGGTATTTCCCGCCGAAGCCCAATGGGAATCCGTCGCCCTTCCGCACGGCTTTCGCTTGTCCGGCCTGGATGAACACGCTTCCGGTTGGTATCGATGCACGCTTGACCTTCCCAAAGAGGGCGCCGGCAGGCGGTATTATCTGTATCTGGAAGGAGCCGCTTCGGTGACGGATGTCTGGGTGAACGGCACATGGGTCGGGCGGCATCGCGGCGGGTTTACGGCAGCGGCCTTTGACCTGACGGACGGACTGAAGTTCGGACAGTCCAATGAGCTGCTCCTTCGCGTAAACAATCGACTGGCGGAGGCCGCCAACTGCCTGTCGCATTCCAATCTGTATTATACCGACGGAGGGCTGTATCGCCCGGCCTGGCTGGTTCAGACCGGCGGTGTCCATATCTATCCGGACCTAGGCTCCTGCGGCGTGTATCTGACACCCAAAAACATCACCGACCAAAAGGCAGTCCTGCAGATTCAAACGGTCCTGCGCAACTCCCTGAACAAACCCGTAAAAGTCCAGGTCCGTCATCAGATTCTGGACCCGGACGGAAAGCCCTGCGGACAGATTAAAACCGCGGCGGACCTGCCGGCTCAATCCATTCAAAAAGCCGATGCGGAAACCGAAATTCCCTCTCCCCGACGCTGGGACATCCGGCAGCCGAATCTGTACACCGTTCGTACCGAGGTCGTGCTGGATGGACAGACGGTTGATGCCGTTACGGAGCAGACGGGAATTCGCACAATCGAATTCAAAGACGGACGGTTTCTGCTCAACGGCAGGGAGCTGCTGGTTCGCGGCGTCTGCAAGCATCATCAGGATGAGCACACCTGGAATGCGATGACGGATGAGCAGCTGCGGTGGGAATGGCAGGCGATGATGGACCTGGGGGTCAATACGGTCCGGCTGGCACACTATCCGCATCGGCGGCTGGAATATCAGCTGGCCGATGAATACGGTCTGGCTGTCTGGGCGGAAAACGGCCTGGCGGGCCAAAAATGGGACCGCGGGGTCAAGTACGAAACCGCCCCGAACGCCGACGGCGAGCGCATCACCCGGGAAATGGTCCGGCAGAACTGGAATCATCCGAGCATCCTGTTCTGGAGCAGCGGCAACGAGACCTATCAGGAGGTCGCCTCGTACTATGCCGACATCATTCGTCAGGAGGACACAACCCGACTGATTACCTATGCCTCCGCCGGCGAGAAACCAGCCAACGTGGACTTTGTGGCGGGCAACACCTATCAGGGCTGGTACGGCGGACATTATATGGATTTCGCCAAAATGCCCGACAACGCCTATACCTCCGAGACCGGCGCCGGAATGTGGCTGACGCACCATGTTCCCTACGGGACGATCCGCTGGGATGTGGACAAATTTGAACCGGAGGAATATGGCGAGCTGTTTGCCGAGTTCCGTTTTCAGGACCTCTTCCGGAACAATCCGGAAGGACACAAAATGTTCCTGTGGTGGAATTTCCGCGAGTTCTACAACAAAAAGTTCAAGAACAACCGGAACACCAAGGGCCTCATCACCCTGGCGGGGATGCCGAAGGACGTATCTTATCATTTCCAGTCCTTCCTGAAACCGAACCAGCCCGTCCTGCATCTGTGCGGACGGCATCACTTCTACCGCCAGTTTGAACCGGACAACGGCATTAAGGTCTATTCCAATGCGGAGCAAGTCGAGCTGTTCCTCAACGGCATTTCGCAGGGCGTCCGCAAAAACGGCGAATACAGGCATCCCGATTCCGTCAAGCGGGAGGGAAACCATACGATTCCGGTCAAAGGAATTGCCGTCAACAACGTCTTTTTCTGGAAAAGCCCGCTGGCACCCGGCAAAAACATAATTGAAGCGCGGGACAATCGAGGACTGCGGGCCTCGATGGTGATCTATCAGAAGGCGCCGGACGGACAGCAATGGCCCGAGCAGCCGGATGCACTGGTGTCATCGCTGACCAGCTCTAACCCGGACAATCCGGCGATTTTCATCGACCGTCCCATCGAAAGCCAGGGGCCGTTCTACTATGAGGTCAACGGCCAGTCCGACAATACGTTCGACGAACTGCCCGAGCCGGTCCGCGGGGCTAAGTGGATTGCCACCAAGCGGCTCAGCCGGGAAAGCAGCCGTACAGACCTGTCTTTCCGGGTCAATCGTCCGGCGGAGGTGTTTGTGATGTACTCCACGGGCACCTTCCCCAAACACACCCTCAAAAAGCCGGATGAAAAAGCGATGTCGGCGGCAGCCCAGCTCGAAAAAGCCCTGAAGGGAGCCGGATTTGCCGACACCGGCATTCGCGGCATCTGGCGGGCGCACGATTTGTGGCTGGCCGACTGCGCCCTGATGCGCCGAACCGTTCCGGCCGGACAGACCGTAACGATTCCCGGACAGACGCTGGACTACGTGGTGCTCATCAAAGAGCGGTAAAACGCTTACTGCTCTTTCCACATCCACAGCGCCGCGGCGGCAAACCAGACAATCGTCATCAGGCCGATAACCTGCTTGACCCAGTCGAGGTCTTTGGAGCCCGCCAGAAACAGCACGGATGCCAGCACCAGCAGAACCAGCGAACCGTAGCCGAAGAGGCGTGCCAGAAACTTCACTTCGGGCTTTTCGGTTATCTGCTTCTGAAGCATCGCACTGAGGATGACGTACAGCACAGCCGCCATAAACCAGCCGGGCAGCGAGACAAAATAAATCTGCACCCGTCCGGTCAGAACCAGCCAGCCGCAGATGGCCAGCGTCACAAACCAGGCCAGACCCGCGGCCCAGTTAAAGGCAATGCGGCGCTTCTCCGCGTAGTTGTCCTCCAGACCGAACTTCTTCATCAGCCAGAAATCGACAAAAATAACCGCCCCCATCGGCATCAGCAGCAGACCGTAAAAGGCGACGAAGTCCAGCAGCTTCATCGCAAAGGCGGGGAACATTCCGGCAATCGTCGCTACCGCACCGGTAAACAGAGTCACGGTAAAGCGGGAGCGTTTGGGCATGATGGCCTGAAAGGCCAGACCGGCCCGGTAAATCGTCGGGTTGGCGGTCGTCCAGCCCGCAATAATCACGCACAAAAGCCCGGCTACCCCTGCCGCCCGATAGGACAGCGGCCCGGGCAGAACCGCCGTATCGTTCGGGTTCAGATGCAGCTGATAGGCATACAGAATCGAAGCACAAATCCAGGCCATAAAATGCCCGACATACATCCCCGCCGCCGAGGCAACCCCGTACCAGGACTTGCGGGCAAACCGGAACACCGACAAATCAGACATCCCGATATGCATCGCCATATTGCAGAACCAGGCAAAGAACATCACATGCCAGAAGGTAAACTTCACCTGGCCGGGCAGCGGGTCGCCGCCCTTCCAGATATGGGTTTTGGCCAAATCCCACAAATCAGCCGCAGAACGAATGGTCACCCCCGTTACGTCAATAAACTGCTTGAGACCGACGATGCCGAATACGAGAAAGACCAGCACCATCCACGGCACAGCCAGATTGGCAAACTTGGCGACGGTCTGGTACCCGTAGGCGGCGACGATGGTAATCAGCCCGCCGACGACGGCGGAGGCAACCACCCAGCCGACGCTGTTCGGATACAAATCATTCAGGGCGGGCATCGGAAACTTAAACCAAACGCCCGCGGCGGTGGCGGAAACGGTAATCATCGCACCGGCCAGAAAGCAGAACATCACCCCGTTGGCCAGGTTGTACAGCGTCACCAGCTGCCGGCCGCAGATTTTTTCCAGCTGATAATACAGGGTCAGCCGCGCCCGTGTAGCGATGGGGGCGCACATCAGCATCCAGCTCAGAACCGCCAGAGCGTTGCCGACAATCAGACCCGCCAGCAGGTCAAAGGCGCTGACGCCGGCGGCCACAAACAACGGACCGAGCATCAGTTCGGTCCCGGCGCAGTGCTCGCCCGCATACATCCCCACAAAACTCTTAAAGCCGAGCAGAGCGCTTTGCGGCACCGGCTCCCGCTCAAACTCATCTCCTACAGAATGCTTCTGCTGCTCCTTTTCGGTCTGCATAAAGGGCCTCCTGCATCATAAGGGTTCAAAGGGTTCGCTATGAAATCCGTTTGCTGAGGACGTCCGTCTCATAGCGGCGGACTTCCTCCAGCCAGCGGCGCTCGGACGGAACATTATTTTTCAGACAATAATACTCCCAGACGGCGGGCCAGGGCATCGTCTTGAGCATCTCCATCCAGGCCAGCCGAGCCGTATAATCAAACCGCCCTTCGAATTGACGGAGCGTATCCGCCGGCTCCAGCAGGGCTATCAGCAGGGCCTTGAGCAGATTTCGCGAGCCGATGACCCAGGCGGCGATGCGGTTGATGCTCGCATCGAAAAAGTCCAGCCCGATATGAATGCGGTCCAGTCGGCCGGAGCGGACGATTTCGCGGGCGACGGCCCTCAGCTCCTCATCCAAAATCACCACATGGTCGCTGTCCCACCGCACAGGACGGCTCACGTGAAGCAAAAGGCCCGGCACAAACGCCAGCACCGAAGAGATTTTGTCGGAAATGACCTCCGTCGGATGAAAATGCCCCGCATCCAGACAAAGCAGCTTCTGACGCGAAACGGCATAGCCCAGATAAAACTCGTGCGAACCGACGGTATAGCTTTCCGCCCCGATGCCGAACAGTTTCGACTCCACTGCATCCAGATTGCATCGCGGGTCAAGCCGTTCGGCAAAGAGGGCATCCAGCGACTCCTTCAGACGTTCGCGCGGGGCCGTTCGGTCGGCGGGGATGTCCTTAAAGCCGTCGGGGATCCAGACATTGGTCACGGTCGCTGAGCCCAGCTGACGGCCCATCTCCGCCCCGATGCGCCGGCAGCGGATGCCGTGCTCAATCCAGAACTGACGAATCGCCTTGTCCGGATGGCTGAGCGTAAAACCGTCGGCGGCCTTCGGATGTGAAAAGAAAGTCGGGTTGAAATCCATTCCCATCCGCCGTTCTTTGGCCCAGTCAATCCAGGACTGGAAATGCCGCAGCTCGATTTGGTCGCGGTCCACGAACCGGCCGCCGTTATCCAGATAACAGGCGTGCAGATTGAGCCGGTGTCGGCCCGGAATCAGCGACAGGGCTTTGTCCAAATCCTCCCTCAGCTCCTCGAGGGTGCGGGCCTTGCCGGGATAATTGCCTGTGGCCTGAATGCCGCCGCCGGACAGTTCCGCACCGGCCCGCTCAAACCCGCCGACATCATCCCCCTGCCAGCAGTGAAGCGAAATCGGGATCCCGGCCAGCTGTTCGAGGGCCTTTTCCGCATCCACTCCGAGTTGGGCATACTGTTCACGGGCGAGGGCGTACGCCTGTTCAATTGTTTTTTCCATATTCTCTCTCCTGCTTACTGAATCTGCCGGCTTCGGTACGTTTCCACTTCCCAGCCCTCGATAAATCGACGGGCGGGTTCACTCATATATTCGACGCCGCCGAACGCCTTTGCCAGATGCACCACCAGCGCCCCATTCAGGGCCAGCTCGAGTGCCAGGGCCGCCTTTTTCTCTGTCGAACCCAAACCGAACACAACATTGTTCCAGACGAGAATCTGCGGCGTGCAGCCGCAGCGGCGGCGATAGTCCTCGAGGGCCTCCGGCGTCGGCTCCGCCGTCAGCGGAAACGAGCGGGCATAAACGATATGGTCGGGCGTCAGCGGGCCGGCGGGCGGCCGGAAAAAGCCCGACGCGGCAATGCCGTCGGCATCCGAACCGAAAACACTCCGAATGCGGGCAAAAGCCCCTTCGCAGTCAAAACCCTTCGGCAGCGGAGCCGGCTCCATTTTTGTTGACAGCCCCGCCCGGGCGTACTCGGCCTCCAGACGCCGGAAAATCTCCTGATACAGCTGTTCGAGCCGCTCCGGATTATCGGCGGCGACAAACACCCCGTGATTTTTCAGGAAAATCATCTCCGGCTGCCGGCCGTGTGCCTTTTCAAACCGCTCCACCTCGTTTCGAACCGCCATACAGAGCGTATAGCCCGGGTCCACATAGTCCATCCAGAGGGCGTCGGGGAAAAGCCGCTGACAGACCGCCCGGCCGTCTTTGGCGCAGGTCATCCCGTTAACCAGGGCCGGATGCGTATGAACGACATAACGGGCCGACAGCGAATCGTGAAGCGGCGACTCGACCGAAGGACGTCCGGCGGCCCCGTTCAGAACAGCCGACGCCATCACCTCCTTGACCAGCTGCTCGCGGGCGGACGGCTCCTGCGGCGGACGGGTCGTGTACAAGGCGGCCAGACGGCTGCGGCTGATGGGCACAAACAAATCGGGCCGCAATCCGGCCAGCGTGGTGCCGGAGGGCTTCACCCACAGTGTGCTTTCATTCTTGGCGGAGGTATTGCCGCCGCCCCCGCAGACATAATCCGGCGTGCCGAACCGATGCGACAGGGCTGTAATCGTCTCCAGCAAAACAGACGGCGAATCGGACACGGTATTCCTTTCAGGCATTGGGAAACTGCTTCAAAAACGTCTGCCATCCGGCACTGTGCCGGGGCTGATATTCACGAATCTCAAACGAACGGCGGATGATTTCACGCCCTTCCTCCAGCGACCGAATCCGGCCGCTTGCCCTGGCCTGCATCAGCACATTGCCGAGCACCGTCGCCTCGACGGGTCCGGTCAGGACGCGTTTGCCTGCGGCATCGGCCGTGAGCTGATTGAGCAGCTCATTCTGCGAACCGCCGCCGACAATGTGAAGCACTTCGATGGGCCGGCCGAGCAGCTCCTCCAGCCAGTCCAGCACCTGCCGGTACCGGGCGGCCAAGCTCTCCAGAATGATGCGAATCATCTGCCCTCGGCCGCCCGCCGGACGCTGCCCCGTAGACGTCAAATACTGATTGATGGCCGCGGGCATATCCTGCGGCGAAAGAAACCGGATATCATCCGGATTGACCCAGCCCGCAAACGGCTCGGCCTGCGCCGCCAGCTGCGTCAGCTCCGAAAAACTGTATTTTTCCCCCTGCTGCATCCAGCAGCGCCGGCACTCCTGCACCAGCCACAGGCCCATAATGTTCTTCAAAAGCCGAATTGTATTCTCCACACCGCCTTCGTTGGTAAAACTGCGTTCAAAGGTGCGCTGGTCAATAATCGCCTGCGGTATCTCGATGCCCATCAGACTCCAGGTGCCGCTGGACAGATACGCCCATGTCCGCCCGCTTTCGGCCGGAACGGCGGCCACCGCCGAAGCCGTATCGTGCGTGCCGACGGCAATCACGGGCACCGGCCCGCAGCCCCAGGCCTGCTGAAAAGCGGGTTTCAAGACGCCCGCCTGCGTGCCGGGCTGCATGATGTCCGGCAAAAGCGATTCCGGCAGACCAAAGGCCTCCAGCAGCCGTTTCGACCAGCGGCCGCTCTTCATATCCATCATTTGCGATGTGCTGGCAATCGTATATTCGGCGCCGATTCGGCCGGTCAGAAAATACATTATCAGGTTGGGCATAAACAGCAGCTTGGCCGCCCGCGAAAAAATCGGCTGCTGACGATACGCCAGCAATTGAAAGAGCGTATTAAACGGCATAAACTGAATGCCGGAGTGAAAATAAATTTCCCGTTTGGGCAGGATTTCGGCGGCCTTTTCAATCATCCCCTCCGTGCGGCGGTCGCGGTAATGATACGGATTTTCCAGCAGATTGCCGTCCGCATCCAGCAGGCCGAAATCCACCCCCCAGGTGTCGATGCCGATACTCCGAACAGCCGGCTGTGCCCGAAAGGCCTTGCGCAGCCCCTCCTGAACCTCACCGAACAAACGCCGGAAATCCCATCGCAGCGAGCCCTGCTCCTCGACCGGGCCGTTCTCAAAGCGGTGAACCTCCTGAATCGAAATCGTCTGTCCGTCCAGACAGGCCAGCATCACCCGTCCGCTGGAGGCGCCCAAATCCACCGCCGCATAGTACTCTTTGCCGCTCATAATCAACCTCCTATTGAGCCGTCCGAAGCAGCTGACGCTCGGCTTCCTTCGTCCAGATGCCATCGGGCATCTTCTCGGCCACCTGCGGCCATGTCCGGCAGACCTGCTCGAGCGTCATCAGGGGCATCTTTTCGAGGGCCGGATAGACCACAATCTTGCCGGACAGGGTGCGGTTTTTGACGGCCTCGATTCCGTCCGCCGCGCCGGCCATCCCGCAGACCGCATCCACCGAACAATTGGTATCCAACTGTCCGGAAAGGACTTTGTCCAGCACAATCTGCATATCGCGCAGGCGCGAACCGCTGGTGCCGAACAGATAGCACCGGTTGGCGATATAGCGGTCCAGGTCGATTTCCTGCCGGACGGCGGCGGGAATGCCCGCAAAGACATTAATCAGCGCATTGGGGCGGCTTCGGGCCACGGCATCCGCCGCCAGCGCCCCGACCGGCGCCATCAGGGCAAAATAACTGTACGTCTCCGTGTCGGGCTGCTCGGCCGTCAGCACCGAACGGTACTCGGCCGGGCGAGTCTTCAAAATCGGCCGCACCTTCTTTTCGAGCGAAGCCAGACGCGCTGCATCCAAATCCGCCGCCGCCACGGAAAGCCCCGTTCGGCCCGAACAAAGAATGCGGATAACATGCATCTGCCCCATCGGGCCGCCGGCCCCGATGACAGCCGCCCGCTCGCCGTCGCGGATTTCGCCGGTCGCCGGAATCGTACGATAACTGTCCGAGGCGTCATCCGACGTCGTGCCGATCCAGCGGGTCATCCCGTAGTGCACCCGCCCAATCCCGATGGACACGGACTGGCCGATGCGTCGGCCCCCCAGAACAATATTGATCAGGCCGCCGGCGGCCAGCTTGTCATTGAGCATCTCAATCATCTCCCGCCGGCTCCCGAAATACACAATATCATCAAAAGTCCCGTCCTCCAGTCCGGCCGGATTCTGACAGTGCGTCAGGGCAATCCCCGCCGCCCACTCGGTCGGCTGACCGGCCGGACCGCACAGCACCGCCTGCGCCGGCGGACGCGGACCGAAACTTTCACGAAGGCCCTGAATGCGGCAGCCCTCATCGACCACAACCAGCAGTCGTCCGCCCGGACGAATCGTGCGGCGCTCTTCCGTCACATAGGAACTTTCCACGCACGCCCACGGCTCTACCAGTGCCCCGGCGGAATAGGAAATATCCGCCTGAACGGGAAGAAGAAAGCTTTCGCCGCTGTCCGGGTCCACATACACCCGCTCATCGAAAAGGATGTACTGCTGGAGTGCCCCTTCAAAATTGTAGCCGATAGCCGCATTCGACGAGGCCGTCTTCAGCCAGCGGTAATCCGTCTGCACCAGCACGGTTTGCCCGACCCGATGCCGGCGGACCTTCTCGCCGACCGCCGCAATCACACACGAAATCTCATGGCCCGGCACCGTGGGTTTGGCGCCCGGACAGTAGCTGGGGATTTCCGACAGAACCGACGGGGCAATGCCGGAGAGAATCTCGCTTTTGCGGGGGTGCTTGTCAAACTGGGCCAGCAGCTTCAAATCGGAAAAGCACAGCCCCACCGCCTCCACTTTGGCCAGCACCTGATAGGGCCCCGGCTTATAAACGGGCCTGGCCGGGTTGAGCCGCAGCTGTTCGGGTCCGATTAACTCGATGGCCTGCTGAACAGACGGAATCTTCATAATCCTTCGCTTTCTTAATGAAGCATGACCTGGCCGCCGGTGACGGGCAGGGCCTGGCCGGTTTCGTATTCCTGTTCCATCAGATAATAAATCGCCTTCATCACATCGGGAGTCGTGCAGCCCCGCCCCATCGGAATCATCGCCTCATACGCCCGCCGAACATCTTCAACGGTCTTTGCACCGGGCACCTTGCCCGCCCGCAGATATTGAACAAACAGCCCGTTGTTCGGGTCCGACCAGAGCGGCCCGTCAAAGAAATTGCCCGGACAGACGGAATTGACCTTGATGCCGTCCTCGACCAGCTCGAGGGCGAACGACTGCGTCAGGCCGATGCCGCCGAACTTGCTGCCGGCATAGGCAAAATTGCGGTTGGAGCCGCGAAGACCCGATTTGGAATTGATTTGAATGATGTCGCTTCGATAGGATGCATCCGCCTGATGCTGCAGCGCCAACACAGGGGCCGCGGCCTTCACGCACAGGTAATAGCCCCTGTAATTGACCGCCGTGACAAAATCAAAATCCTTCACCGGCTGCCGCTTGACGCTGTCGGCCTTGAGCACCCCGGCATTGGAGATAAACACATCGAATCCGCCGTAATGCTGGACGGTCTGGGCAACGGCCCGGCTGACGGACTCCTCGCTGGTGACATCCGCTTTCAGTGCCAGCGCCGTCTCGGGACCGTACTGCCGATTGAGCTCATCAGCGGCCCGCCGGACACCGTCTTCGTTAATATCCAGCAGCACAACCGCGGCCCCCTGTGCGGCAAAATCCTGCGCAATCTCTAAGCCGAATCCCTGCGCCGCCCCTGTCACCAACGCAATTTTCCCCGCCGCCCGTCCCTGCATCGGACGAGGCCATGGGAGAATCTGAAAACAGCCGGCCTCCTCCACACAGACGGCCTGTATGGCCGCTCCGTTCGTCCGTTCGGCGGCCCGGCGAATCCGCTCGGCGGTCTCTTTGGGGTTGTCCCAATCCGCACAAACGGAAAACGTGCAGGCCGAACAGGTTTCCGCAAAACGAACCAGCGGAGAACAGCCGTCCCTTTTTAAAACAATCCGAAGCAGCGGAGCAATGGAAAGAATCTTTTCCGTATTCATAACACAGCTCAACCCCGACCCAATTTTTCAAAATACCGTTGCAGGACCGCCGCACCCAACCGGGCAAACCGCTCAATCTGATCACATCGCCGGGTGCCGTCGGACATTTTCTCCGGACGAACAAATCCTTCTTTCCCGTGCGCTGAAAGAAACTGATGGGCCGCCAGCACACAGGTGCCCTCCCAGAAAAGCGTTTTGACCTCTTCCGGCAGCGGCACCCCTTTCAGACAGGCCGGCTCCAGCGGCGGCTTCTCAAGCATATTGTGTTCCGTCCCGACGGTCACGGCAATTCCGGCCTGCCGAAGGGTCCGGACATACCGAACCAGCACATCCGGGCTGTTGCGAATGGAAATAAACTCCGCCATCCGATACCCCCGCTGCAGAAGGGTCTTGGCCAGTTCCTCCGGCGATGCCTCAAACTCGCAGACAGGGCTGGCCCCGTCCGCCAGAACCGGATAACAGACAATCCCGCCCAAATGCCCAATCAGCTCCTCCGCCTGCGCCGGCGATAAGAACGTTTCCGGCACAAAACAGGGCTTGCCCGCCTTCATCAAATGAGAACGAATCTCATTTTGAATCCCGACCGCATCCTGCGGAGCAGACTTGGGAGCTGTTCCGAACAGGGCCGTCAGCCGCCCGATGCGTTCCGCCGGCGGGACCTTCTCAAACAACACCTCCTGAAACGCCTGAGCAGCATGGCGCTCCTGAAGCGTGACGGTGGAGGGTTCGCATCGATGGCGGTTGACAACCCGCTGGATAACCGCCCGGTCATCCAGCTCGATAGGCAGACCGCAGCGGCGGAAATGTTCACTCAGTTTGTCAATCATCTGCCGCATCCGCTCCGCATCATTCCGGCGAATCGCCGCAAGCAGCTCCCGCCCGCGCGGATTCAGGGCCGACCAGCGGCTGATGCCCTTGCCGCACAGATACATCTTGCCGGGATTGCCCGGGTCATTGATGCGGATGCCCTTGCGCAAAAGCGGCTCATCCAGTGTGATAATCTCCGTATGAAAGAGGGGAAAAATGCCCCGCCTCCGGCAGCCCTCCGCAAAGGACTCATAGACGGTAAAATCATAATAATTGCCCGCCCCGAGCACCTTCAGCCCTTCTGCGGCGGCCTGCTCAATCGCCTCCTGAACCGTTTCGAAGGCCGAAAAATTCGGCGGCAGATGAATATGCGTGTTGAAAGCCGGCCCGGCATCCCGGCCGCCGCAGGACTGGGCGGCCTTTTCGAGCTCTTCGACAGAGCCGATTTGCCGGATAATCTCCAGTGCGTCCACAAAGCCCTCCCTATCCAACCGTTTCCGTTTCGGCGGCCATCTGGACAACCTTGCGCGGCGGCAGGTGCAGGGCCTGTTCATACACATCCTCGGCGGCCTCTTTGACGGCCTCGCTGAGCGTCGGATGGGCAAAAATCATTTCGCCCAAATCCTTCGCCTTGGCCTTCATTCCGAGCATTGCAACGGCGCTTTCGATGATTTCCGTCGCATTATGACCGACGATATGCACGCCCAGCAGCGCTCCGTCATCCCGCCGGCTGATGACCCTTGCGAAGCCGAATTCTTCGCCGACGGCCATCGCCTTGCCCAGATAGCCGATGGGAAACTGCCCGATGCGAATCGGGATATTCTGCCGACGGGCCTGCCGGCTGGTCAGTCCCACCGAGGCAATCTCCGGGAAGGTATAAACCGCATAAGGAACCGGCAGCGTATAGGCCGCCGACCTGCCGACGGCGTTTTCCGCCGCCGTGATTCCCTGAGCACTGGCGGCATGAGCCAAAAGACAAATCCCGTTGGCATCGCCGATGCAGAAAATCCCCTTGGCGGACGTCTCCATCCGTTCGTTCACACGAATAAACCCGCGGTCCGTCTGAAGGCCGACCGTCTCCAGCCCCAGCGACGGCGCATTGGGACGGCGGCCGGTCGCGATCAGCACCTTGTCGGCCTCGACAGTCTGCCCATTGGACAAAACCGCCGAAATCCCCTTCTCGCCGGCAGTCAGGGACTCTACTTTGGTGCCGGTGAAGATGCGGATGCCTCGCTGGGTGAAAAGCCGATTCAGGGTGCGGCCCAGTTCCGGCTCCATCTCCGGCAGCAGCTCCTCCATCATCTCCACCACAGTCACCTTGACGCCGTATTCGTGCATCATACAGGCAAACTCGCAACCGATTACGCCGCCGCCGACAATCAGCAGACGGCCGGGCAGTTCCTTCCAATGGAGGGCTTCATCCGAGGTGCAGATTTTTTCCGGGTCGGTCGGCCAGCCGCTGATTCGCGCCGGCACGGAACCGACCGCAAGGATGATTCGCTCCGCTGTAATCGTTTGGGTCTGCCCCCGGCCGTCGGTGATGCGAATCTTCCCGGGGCCGTCGAGGACGGCGGTCCCTTCATAAAGCCGCACCTGACGGGCGGCAAAGAGCCCTTTGATGCCGCCGCGAAGCTTGGCCAGCACCTTGTCTTTGCGTTTCTGGATTGCGGACCAGTCAAACCCGACCGAACCGTTCACCTGCACGCCGAGCGTTTCACAATGCCGAATCCGATGCAGCAGCTCCGCCGACGCCAGCAGGGCCTTGGACGGGATGCAGCCGTAGTTCAGGCAGGTGCCCCCGAGCAGATGCTTTTCAATGACGGCTGTTTTGGCCCCCAGCTGCGCGGCCTTCAGCGCCGCCACATACCCGCCCGGACCGGACCCAATCACCGCAACAGAAAAATGCTCTGTCATACTATGCTCCTGTTCAGACCTGCGCCAGCGCCTGCGGATTTTCCAGCAGATTTTTGAGTGTCTGCATAAATTGAGCCGCCAGCACACCGTCGATAATCCGATGGTCGCTGCTGAGAATCATCGTCATCAGACGGCTGGGCTTCATCAGGCCGTTCTCGACCCAGACGCCCTCGCGGACTGCCCCGACCGCCAAAATCGCCGACTCCGGCGGATTGATAATCGCCGAAAACTCCTCCACACCAAACATCCCCAGATTGGTAATGGTAAAGATGCCCTGGCCGACTCCCTCCAGTTTGCCCTGACGGGCGTTTTCCGCCAGCCGGCGGGTCCGCACGGCCAGTTCCCGCAGCGGCAGCTGATCCGCCTTCAGCAGCACCGGCACGGTCAGCCCTTCGTCCGTGCCGACGGCAATCCCGATATTTACATCCGGAAACTCAACAATTTCATTGTCCTTCAGCTGGCTGCGAAAGGCCGGGTATTGCCGAATCGCCTTCGCCGCCGCCAACACCACAAAATCATTGATGCTGCAGGGGTATTTTTCCTTGGTCTGCTTGTATGTTTCAAACAGCGGCTGGGCATGAATCGTCAGTTTGGTGTAAAAATGGGGAATATTCTGCTTGGAATACAGCAGGTTATTGGCAATCGCCCGACGCATCTTGCTCATCGATTTTCGCTGAACACCGCCGGCAGCGGGCTGCGCCTTGGCCACATCTGTGGACAAAATCCGTCCGCCCGGTCCGGAACCGACGGAAACTGCGGACAAATCAATCCCCCGCTGGGCTGCGGCCTTTCGAGCGGCAGGCGAGGCCTTGATGCGGCCGCCTTCCGCCTGCGCCGGTGCAGTCTGGACATTCTCATACGCCGGAGTTTCGACGGCCGGCGCTTCTTTGGGCTCGGCGGCGGCCGGCTGCCCGCCGGATTGACCCGCCAGATACGCCTCCACATCCGCATCGTTTTCCGCCAGATACGCCACCGGTGTCTTTACCGGCACGGTCTGGCCCTCTCGAACAACGATTTTTGCCAGCCGACCCGCCTCGACCGCCTCAACCTCCATCGTGGCCTTGTCGGTCTCTATCTCGAAAATGACCTGCCCGACGGAAATTCGGTCCCCTTCCTTGACCTTCCAGGCCAACAGGGTACCTTCCTCCATCGTTTGGCCTGCCTGCGGCATTAAAACAGGAACAACCTTTCCGGCGGGAATTGAAGAAGCAGTTTGAGGAGCCATTTTGACCTCTTTGGGCTGCGAGGGGATTTCTTTCTGTTCTGAAACAGTTTCAACTGGTTCAGATTTCTTTTCTATCTCCTTATCACAAAGCAGGTTAAGCGAAGAAGCGTCTTCGCCTTGTTCGCCGATTACAGCGGCGGCTTGCCCGCCTGCGACCCAAGCCCCCTCCGGCTCAAGAATCTTCAGAAGAAATGCATCCTGTGGACATTGAATCTCCACAATCTCATCTGCACTCTTCAGAAAGAAAAGCGGCTGCCCTTTTCGAACAGGTTTCTTTTCTTCGGCAACCCATCGGTTAATGACCGCTTCAGGAGAACGCAGTTTCCGGGGTATCTTTATCAAAAACATCCAATGTCCTTTTCAAAAAAACGCACTTAGATTTTCAAAAATATACCATTTTCTTTCATATTTCAAGCATATTTTTTCAATTTTCTGTTGATTTTATGAAAGAAAGTGTTTTAATTATACTGATAAAACGGCAGCAGTGTGAACAAAAGAATTATGATTCCCACGATTCAGCAAAGACGAGAAGGCATCCTGACCCTCGCCTACCGGCAGGGACACGTGAGCATTCGGCAGCTGGCTGAACACCTGAAGGTGTCCGAAGCAACCGTCCGACGAGACCTGCACAATCTGGCCGCCGAAGGACTGCTCGAACTGTCGCGAGGGGGCGCTGCGGTCGCGCGAAACTCCGACTACTCCTTCCTGTCCAAATCGATGCGCAACATCGAGGCCAAACGCGTCATCGCTCAGCTGGCGGCCAACCTCGTCCAGGACGGCGACCAAATCTTTATCGGCTCGGGCACAACCTGCTTTGGAATGGCCGCCCATCTGCGGGGGCGCAAGGGACTGTCCGTCATCGTCAATTCCGTCCGCACGGCCCTCGAACTTCAGTCCCCCGGCATCGATATGCTCCTGCTGGGCGGGCAGTACCGCCCCGAACGAATGGATACCGTCGGGCCGCTGGCCTCCGAAACCATCGAGCGGCTTCGGGGCTATCGGGCCTTCCTCGGCACCGACGGCATCAGCCAGGACTTCGGGCTGACCTCCATCGACATCGAAAGCGCCCATCTGCTTCGGCTGGCGGCCCGCAACGCCCGCGAATGCATCCTCCTGGCCGACAGCAGCAAATTCGACCGCCCAGCCCTCTACAAAATCATTGACCTGCAGATGCTCTCAGCCGTCATTACCGAAAAAAAACCGGAACCCAACTGGTTAGACTATTTCAACCGTCATCAAATAACCGTTCTGTATCCAAAATCTTAAAAGACGAGGTCTTTTTATGCCCAAATCAATTCGCATCTGTCCGAAAGAAAACCGAGCCCCCGGCTGGCTTCAGTTTCAGCCGATTCCGCTCAACCAATACAAAAAAAACATCCGCGAGGAGCAGAGCCGCTACAGCCGTGAGCAGCTGGTGCGGATTCAGCGGGATATGATGATTATCCGCACCTTCGAAACAATGCTCAATGAAATCAAGCTCCGCGGCTCCTATCAGGGGATTGAATACAACCACAAAGGGCCGGCGCATCTGTCGCTCGGCCAGGAAGCGGCCGCCGTCGGGATGGCCTTTCATCTGAACATCGACGACCATATCTACGGCAGCCACCGAAGCCACGGCGAAATCCTCGCCAAAGGGCTGTCCGCCATCGAAAAACTCGATGACGCCGACCTGATGAAAATCATGAAAACCTACTTTGACGGCGAGTGCCTTCGCATCGTTGAAAAGGATGCCGAGGGCTCCGTCAAAGATTTGGCGATTGATTTTCTGATTTACGGAACCCTGGCGGAAATCTTCGGACGGCAGGCGGGCTTCAACAAAGGGATGGGCGGTTCGATGCACGCCTTCTTCCCGCCGTTCGGGGTCTATCCCAACAACGCCATCGTCGGCGGCTCCGGCGATATCGCCGTCGGGGCGGCTCTCTACAAAAAAATCAACCAAAAAAGCGGCATCGTCATCGCCAACATCGGCGACGCCTCCTCCTCCTGCGGGCCGGTCTGGGAGGGCATCTGTCTGGCCGCTATGGACCAGTACAAAACCCTCTGGCAGCCGCCGTATCGAGGGGGACTGCCGCTGATTTTCAATTTTATGAACAACTTCTACGGCATGGGCGGCCAGCCGCAGGGCGAAACGATGGGATTCGGCGTCCTGGCCCGGTTGGGCGCCGGCGTCAACCCCGAACAGATGCACGCCGAGCGCGTGGACGGCTTTAATCCGCTGGCGGTCGCCGACGCCATCCTCCGCAAAAAAGAAATCCTCAGCCAGGGCGGCGGCCCGGTCCTGCTGGATACCGTCACCTACCGATACAGCGGGCATTCTCCCTCCGACCAGAGCAGCTACCGCGACAAGGAGGAAGTGCAGGCCTGGCTCGAACAGGACCCGACGGTTCACTACGCCAAAGACCTCGTCGAAGCGGGCATCTGCACGCAGCAGACCATCGACGACATTCGTCAGAATGCCGAAAAACTGATTTACAAAGCCTGCAAAAAAGCGGTGGATTTGAGCATTTCTCCCCGCGCCGACCTCAAAAAGCACCGCTGCCTGCTCGATCAGACGATGTTCTCCAACCAGCGCATCGAGTCGATGGACCCGAGCCGAACCCCTGAGACGCTTCTGCCGAAGGAGCAAAACCCGCGAATCCTCAGTTTGAAAGACAAAAGCCGCAGCGCCTTTGATGCGGCGGGCCAGCGGCTCAAAGATACCCGCTGTGTCGTCTTCCGCGACGCCCTGTTTGAAGCCATCCTCGACCGGTTTTACGCCGACCCGACGCTGGTTGCCTACGGCGAAGAAAACCGCGACTGGGGCGGGGCGTTCGCCGTCTATCGGGGCCTTACGGAGGCCCTGCCGTATCACCGGCTATTCAACACGCCGATTGCCGAAGGGGCGATTGTCGGCTCGGCGGTCGGCTACGCCCTCGAAGGCGGCCGGGCCCTCGTGGAGCTGATGTACTGCGATTTCCTGGGCCGGGCCGGTGATGAGGTCTTCAACCAGCTGTGCAAATGGCAGTCGATGAGCGGCGGCCTGCTGAAGATGCCGGTTGTGCTGCGGGTCTCCGTCGGCAGCAAATACGGCGCCCAGCACAGCCAGGACTGGACCTCGCTGTGCGCCCATCTGCCGGGGCTGAAGGTCGTCTTCCCCGCCACGCCCTATGATGCCAAAGGGCTGATGTATTCGGCCCTGGTCGGCACAGACCCTGTGGTCTTCTTCGAAAGCCAGCGGCTGTACGGCATCGCCGAAGAGTTCCACCCGGGCGGCGTGCCGGAAGGATATTACGAAGTGCCTTTCGGTCAGCCGGCCCTGCGGAAACAAGGCAAAGACCTGACCATCCTGACCATCGGCGCCACCCTGTATCGGGCCCTCGAGGCCGCCAAAATCCTCGAAGACAAGTACGGCCTGTCCTGCGAGATTATCGATGCCCGCTCGCTGGTGCCCTTCGATTACTCGCTGGTGCTCGAGTCCGTCTGCAAGACCCGAAAGATTCTGCTGGCCTCCGACGCCTGCGAACGCGGCAGCTATCTGCACACGATGGCCTCCACCATCACCCAGCTGGCCTTCGATGAACTGGATGCGCCGCCGGCGGTGTTAGGCGCCCGCAACTGGATTACCCCGCCGGATGAAATCGAGGATGCCTTCTTCCCCTATCCGTCGGACTTTCTGGATATGATTCACGAACACATCCTCCCGCTGAAGGGCTATACCGTCCAGCGGGTCTGCAGCCGCGAAGAACTGCTTCGACGAAACCGCGAAGGCGTGTAGCGGATGAAACAATACCCCTCCGCCCCCGGGCCTTTCAGGACCTGGGGGTTTTTATTGGGGGCCGGGGCGGAGCGGACATCCCCTCGCCCAGAGTAAAACTCACCTGCGTCGGCTGGTTGTAGCCGACATTCTGCCAGGCGGCGCTGAGCCGATAAATCGGGTCGTGCATCAGAGTATAAAACCGATGCTCCGTCGGATGCGTCGAAACAAAAATGCGAAGCTCTTTGCCGTCCAGCGTCGGCCAGATGACCTCCTCCCGCCAGTCGCCCAGGATATCCCCGTAAAAACAAGGGGTGGATTTGGAGCCGTTTACGCGGACACAGTCAGAATCCCAGCCGTCCAGCAGAATCGTTTCCGTCAGATTTTCGAAATCCCACTTCGTAATGCGGGTTCCGTTGAGCAGCTCCCGCAGCAGGTCGCCGTCCCACCAAATCCCCATATTGCAGGAGCGAGGAGACCGCTCGGCAATCTTTTGGCCTTTGCAGCTGTACAAGCCCTGCAGGCCGCTGCCGAAGGCCCAGCATTCATATCCCCGATGCCGCGGGTCAATATCCATCGCAATCCCTCGCACAACATCTCTCGAATCCAGCCCCCAAAGGACCTTTCCGGTCGCCGCATCGCGCAGATTGGCCCCGTTCGGATGACGCGGGTTTTCATGGACGGCAAAGATTTCCAGCCCCGGCCGGTCCGGGTCAATCTCCGCCAGATGCATCGCATCCCCGTGCCCCAAACCGGTGGAATACAGGCCCTTGCCGTCGTGGTCGATCGCACAGGCCCCGTAGAGGATTTCGTCTTTGCCGTCGCCGTCCACATCCCCGACAGCCAGATTGTGATTGCCCTGTCCGCGGTAAGCCCGATTGCTCTCCGGGCCCGCATCGCTGTCAAAAACCCACAGATTCGTCAGCTTCCCATCCCGCCAGTTCCAGGCCGCCAGCACCGCCCGCGTGTAATACCCGCGGCACATCACCAGCGAAGGACGCTCCCCGTCCAGATAGGCCGCGCAGGCCAGAAACCGGTCCGAGCGGTTGCCGTTTGCATCGCCCCAGTCCCGCACATTTCCGCGCGGCGGAAGATAGGGAACCGTCACCCGTTCCGCACCGGTGCGCCCGTCAAAAATCGTCAGATATTCCGGACCGCGGAGGATTCGTCCGTTCTCCTCGCGCCAGTCGGCATTCGGGTCGCCGATGACCTTGCCGGTGCCGTCCACCGTGCCGTCAGATGTGCGCACCGCAACCTCCGCCCGTCCGTCTCCATCCAGATCATAGACAAGAAACGGCGTATAATGGGCTCCTTCGCGGATATTTTTCCCCAAATCAATCCGCCACAGAAACCGTCCGTCCAAATCATACGCCTCCAGTTTGGTCTGGCCGGTCAAGCCGTTGTGCGCATTATCCCGCGGACGCATCTCCTGCTTGAGGACGATTTCGTAGCGTCCGTCGCCGTCCAAATCCCCCACCGCCGCATCCGAAGGACGATGCTGCGGCAGAGTCTGAATCGGAATCGACAAAAACGGCCGCACCGGCGGATTGGCCTTCACTTCCGCGGGCCGACACGGCGGCCCCTGCCGCCCGTCCGGAACCGCCCGCACAAAATAGCGGTTCATCCGCGTCAAATCCGCCGTCTCATCCGAAAACCACGTTCCGCCGGTCAGCGGCTTTTCATTCAGCCGAACCGGTTCGCCGTCTTCCGTCTGCCGATACACATCAAAGGCAATCGACTCCGGCTCGGTCCCCAGAATCCTCCAGCTCAGAAAGACCCGGCCGGGCTTGTCCACAAGGACGACCAGCCCCCGGTCAAGCGCCTCCATCTGCCGTTGGTATGGGGCAGCAGACAAGCCCGCCCCCGTCAGCAAAAGCCACACACACATCCAGCGAACATTCATAGGCAAGCCCCCTAATTCAGGGTTTCTGAACCGCCGGCGGGACATCCAGCGCAAAATACTCGCTCCGCTGCGGCGGATAAAAATAACCCATCGAAACCATCGCGACATCCAGCCGATAAATCGCATCCTGCATCAGCGATATCCGGCGCTGCCGGGACAGATGCGTCGTTGTATAAATCCGCAGTTCACCCGGCACGGTCGTAATCAATTCCTCCCGCCAGTCGCCCAGAATATCCGCTGCAGCCAAAATGCGCCCTTCGTAACGGCCCACCGCTTCGCCTTTATACCGGCGGATTTGTCCCTGCTCGGCAATCATCTTCAGGGGCCCGTCCAGCCAGTACAGCGGCGTCGGCGCCAGCGTGCTCATCGATTCCTCCGAAAGCAGACGTCCGTCCACACTGTACGTCCAGTGTCGGGAGCGGTCCTTTTCGCCGGTATAAAACTCGTATCCGGGATTGTCCGGGTCAAACTCGCCGAACAGGCCCTGGCTGTGGACGTGCACCGTCGGATGCTCACAGCCCCAGAGAATTTCGCCGGTTTTGGCATCCGCGATACAAATGCCGTTTTTCTCCTGCGGCGGCTCGATCCCGTAAAGGATTTCCAGCCCGGGCCGCTGCGGATAAATATCCGTCACATAGCAGCCGTCCGGATGCCCCAGGCCGGTATTCCAGAGGATTTTGCCGTTGTCATCGAGCACCGCCGCTCCCAGAATGATTTCATCCCGTCCGTCGCCGTCCACATCCGCCGCATGCATCCCGTGCATGCCCTGCCCGCGCACCGGCGGCACCTCTGCATCGCCGTCCCAGCTCCAGACCTTCTGCAGTTTGCGGTCGGCCACATTGTAGGCATCCACCCGCATTCGCGTGTAGGTGCCGCGCAGAACAATCAGACTCGGGCGAACTCCGTCCAGATAGGCCGCCCCGAGCAGATGCCGGGAGGCGCGGTTGTTTTTCTCATCGCCCCAGTCCTCCACGCGTCCGCGGGCGGGCCAGTCAGCCCGGTCCAGCTCCCGGCCGGTCATCCCATCCAGAAGCGATACATACTCCGGCCCGGACATCACACGGCCCGGGTAGGGATGGCCGTCGGGGTTGCGGTAATCGACATCGGTCGGGGCGGTCTTGAGGGCTGCCTCCGCCCGGCCGTCTCCGTCAAAATCAAAGACCACCATCGGCGACCACCAGACCCCCTGTTCAATATTCCACCCGAGGTCCTTGCGCCACAGAAACGTGCCGTCGTGAAGATAGGCCTCGACCTTGAACGTATCGGTGCTTTTCTGCCAGACCCCCGGGTCGGTTGTCTGTTGCGGCTGCTTGATGACAAAATCATATCGTCCGTCGCCGTTCAGGTCGGCTATAGCAACTTTGCTGCACACATAATTGCCCTGAAATGGAATGGAGATATAGGAACGCACGGGGGGATTGGCCGGCAGGTCAACCGTCGCCGCCTCTTTTTCTTCCCCGCCGAGAACCATCGTCAGCCGCCAGCGGTTGGGCTTATCAAGCGGGGCGGATTCATCCGCAAAATTCGTGGAATTCGTAATCGGTTCGGAATGGAGCTTGACGGGTTCGCCGCCGTCGGTAATCCGATAAAGATGAAAGCCGATGTCCGCCGGGTCCGTTTTCAGCAGCCGCCAGCCCAAATAGACCCGCGAAGGAGACTGAACCACGGCAATCAATCCTCTGTCCAAATTCTCCGCGGGCTGCCGGGCCGCCGGAACCAGCGAACCGCAAAGAAAAACAAAAATCCCCAGATATCCTATTCGGTTCATCCGTTTTTGCCTCTCAAAAAGGGACTCTCTCAAGGACAAAACTCTTTGTCCTCTCTGTGTATTGCAGAAAAACCCCGTTTGTGAGAAACTTTTTGAAAATAATTTTAGTCACGAATTTACAGGATTACTGATGACTGGCGTCTGGATCCTGGCAACTGGGCACTATCCGCCGGAAGATAGCCCCGCCCGCCAGGGCGGGGAAAAAAGAGAATGAAACCCCTATCCTCTTTCCCTCGGGCTTATCGCCCGGGGCTATTTTTCTCACCAGCCCTTGCGACGCTTGTGCCCGGGGCTAATTCCTACGTCAGGCCCTTATCCTTCGCGCATCCCCCGTCATTTCCGCGTTCGCTGTCATTCCCGCGAAGGCGGGAATCCATTCCTCCTCTCCCCGCGTCCTGTCCTCCGAAGCTTTAGCGAAGGAGGAAGACGGGAATCCAGCAACCGAGTAAATCCGAAATTCGAATCTCGAAATCCGAAACAGTAAACCACAGATTACGCAGATTTCACAGATTTGAAAAAAGTGAAGAAGGAAAGCAAATGAATTTACCTGCTCACTGATAACTGATAACTGATGACTGATAACTGATGACTGATAACTGATGACTGGCGGCTGGACACTGGATGCTGATTTGCTGATTTAAAGCTGTTTCTTCAGCAGGCTCACCTGCTGGTGGGCCAGGCGCGTCGGCTCCGGCAGGCGGCACCGCCGGCAGCATCCCAGCACAAAGTCAACCGCCTCCTCCAGAACCGCCCGATGCCCGACGGAAACAAACAGAGGTTTTACGCCCCTGCGGGTTCGCACCACAGCCCCCGCGGGCTGACCATCCACCCAGAGCGGACTCCAGCTGCCCTTTTCTGTTTGGGGTTCTTCATACACCCCGCACAGGCGGCTTTTGGCACAGCCGATTGCCGGGGCATCCAGACACAGCCCCAGATGCGAAGCCAGCCCCAGCCGTCGGGGATGAGCGACACCCTGTCCGTCAATGAGAAACACATCAGGCCGGATTTTGAGTTTCTCGGCGGCCTTCAGACAGACCGGCGCTTCGCGAAACGAAAGAAGACCCGGCACATACGGAAACCGCACCTTATCCTGCGCCTGCACAACCTCCAGCACCTCCAGCTGCGGAAACGACAGCACCACAATCACCGCCGCCATCTGCAGCCCATCCCCGCTGAAGGCACAATCCAGACCGGCCGCCGTCTGAATGCGTTTCGGAAGCGGACAAAACTGAACAAGGCCGGCCAGCCGGCTCTGAATCGATGCCGCCTCCTTCGGGCTGACCTGCCACGAATGTAAGTGTTTGATTTGCACAGCGTTATCGCATCCTGCAAAAAACCCGCCCGGCTATTGTACACGCCCGACTTTTCCGGTACAATGGTAAGTTTGGCGTATTCTCTTTAAATAGAGATAAGAGAGCAGCAACCTCAAGAAGCGAGTTTGACAGCGATGAATGATTCGCAGAAATACATCCGCATCCGCGGTGCGGCCGAACATAATCTTAAAAACATCAACGTCGATATTCCCCGCGACAAACTGGTTGTCATTACCGGTTTGAGCGGTTCGGGAAAAAGCTCGCTGGCCTTTGACACCATCTACGCCGAGGGCCAGCGCAAATACGTCGAATCCCTCAGCGCCTACGCCCGCCAGTTCCTCGAACAGATGCAGAAACCTCACGTTGAGCACATCGAGGGGCTGCCTCCCACCATTGCCATCGAACAGCGAAGCGCCTCCAGCAACCCCCGCTCGACCGTGGCAACCACGACGGAAATCTACGACTACTGCCGTCTGCTGTTTGCCCGCATCGGACAGCCCCACTGCTGGAAATGCGGCCGGCCGATTCAGTCGCAGCACGCCACCCAGATTGTCGATTCCATCCTGTCTTTTCCGGAAAATACCCGCATTCAGATCTGCGCCCCGATTGTCCGCGGTCAAAAGGGAGAACACCGGGACATCTTCGCTCAGATTCAGCGGGACGGTTTCGTGCGAGCCCGGGTGGACGGCGTCATCTATGACATCAAAAACATCCCCAAACTGGACAAAAACAAAAAACACGACATCGCCGCCGTCGTGGACCGGCTGATTCTAAAAGACAACATCCGCATCCGGCTGGCCGATTCCATCGAAACCGCCCTGAAAATCGGAGATGGACTGGTCCTGGTGATGGTGCAGACGCCCGAAGAGAAAAAAGACAACGGCGGCGACGGCCAGTGGCGCGACGTTATTTACAGCGAAAAATTCGCCTGCCCCGAACATCCGGAGGCCTCCCTGCCGGAATTGAGCCCCCGGCTGTTCAGCTTCAACAGCCCTTACGGCGCCTGTCCGGCCTGCGACGGACTGGGAACCATCCTCGAGTTTGACCCGGACTTAATCGTGCCGGATAAAACCGTCTCGCTCGAAAACGGCGCTGTCGAGGCCTGGCGCAAAGGCGGCAAACGGATGAACATTTACTACAATCGGCTCATCAACCGATTCTGCCGGCAGTTCGGCATCAGCAAAAGCGAACCCTACAGCAATCTGCCCGCACCGATTCGGCAGATTCTCCTGTACGGAACCACCCCCGAAGACGAGGCCCGTTACGGAATGGCGTTTGAGGGGGTCATTCCCAATCTCCGCCGGCGGTGGGAAAACACCACCAGCGAATACGTCAAAGCCCGCCTGCACGGGTACCTGTCCGAAACGCCCTGCCAGACCTGCAAAGGAACACGGCTGCGTCCGGAGGCCTCCGCCGTAACCATCTGCGGCAAAAACATCAGCCAAATCACCGAAATGACCGTGCAGACCGCCCAGCAATTTTTCGCCGAACTGCCGCTGAATCCCGAACAGGCCGTCATCGCCGAACAGCCCCTGAAGGAAATCCGCGCCCGGCTTCAATTCCTGATTGATGTCGGGTTGGGCTACCTGACGTTAGACCGCACCAGCCGCACGCTCTCCGGCGGCGAAGCCCAGCGGATCCGTCTGGCCACGCAGGTCGGCAGCGGGCTGGTCGGCTGCTGCTACGTGCTCGATGAACCGACAATCGGCCTGCACCGGCGCGACAATGACCGGCTTCTGAGCATCCTCAAACGGCTGCGCGACATCGGCAACACCGTGCTGGTTGTCGAACATGATGAAGAGGTCATCCGCCAGGCCGACTACATCATCGACATCGGGCCGGCCGCCGGAAGCCACGGCGGCCAAGTCGTGGTTGCCGGCTCGCTGGAGGACGTCTGCCGCTGCCCGCAGTCCATCACCGGTCAGTACCTCAGCGGCGCCAAACGCATCGAAATGCCCCCGCGCCGGCACAAAGTTAAAATGTCTTACTGCATCGAAGTCCGGGGAGCCGCCGAACACAACCTGAAAAACATCGATGTCAAATTTCCGCTCGGTGTCCTCACCTGCGTCACCGGCGTCTCCGGCTCCGGCAAAAGCACTCTGATTACCGAAATCCTTCTGAAAGGGCTCAAACGCCGGCTCTACGGCTCCCGCGAAAAACCGGGCAAACACAAAAACATCCTCGGCATCGCCAACATTGACAAAGTCATTGAAATCGACCAAACCCCAATCGGACGGACGCCCCGCAGCAACCCGGCTACTTACACCGGCGTATTTGACCTAATCCGTCAGCTGTTCGCCATGACCCGCGAGGCCCGCATCCGCGGCTACAAGCCCGGCCGGTTCAGCTTCAATGTCAAAGGCGGCCGCTGCGAATTCTGTCAGGGTCAGGGCACCCGACGGATTGAAATGCACTTTCTGCCGGATGTGTACGTCACCTGTCAGGAATGCAAGGGCAAACGGTACAATCCCGAAACCCTCCAGATTACCTACAAAGGCAAGAATATTGCGGATGTTCTGGATATGCGGATTGATGAATCGCGGCAGTTTTTTGCCAACTTCCCCAAGATTCTCCGGCTTATCAAGGCCCTCTGCGATGTCGGGCTGGGCTATATGACCCTCGGGCAGTCTTCCACCACGATGTCCGGCGGCGAAGCCCAGCGGGTCAAGCTGGCTGCTGAATTGGGCAAACCCGGCACCGGTCATACCTTGTATATCCTCGACGAACCCACCACCGGTCTGCACTTTGCTGACATCGACAATCTGATGACCGTGCTGCGGCGTTTGACCGATATGGGCAATACCGTCATCGTCATTGAACACAATTTAGACGTCATCAAAATGGCCGATTACATCATCGACCTGGGCCCCGAAGGCGGGGAGGAAGGCGGGCGTGTCATCGCCGCCGGAACTCCGGAAAAAATCATCGAAAATAACCACTCCTACACCGCCCGATACCTGCGGGAGAAACTGGCCGAAGAAGGCATAGGAAAGTAAAAATGTCCTGTAGAAATCAGCCATATTCGACCTATATTCCCTGTTTTATCGGATTAAGACAGGACCTTTCTTGACGGGGTTCGTATATTTTGAGATACTGACCGGTTTATGGGTAAACGTGTTGCAATTTTAGGTTCGACCGGCTCTATCGGCCAGAATGCCCTGCAGGTCCTGGCGGCCCTGGGGCCGGAGTACGAGGTGGCGGCGCTGACCACCCACAGCCGAATCGACCTTCTGGCGGAACAGGTCCGGCGCTTTCAGCCCCAAATCGCCGCCGTCACCCATCCGGATTTTTCAAAAGGAAACATTCCCGCTCTGGACGGTTTCCGGGGGAAACTTCTCTTCGGCCCCGAAGCCCTGACCGAGATTGCCTCGCAGGAAGACATCGACATTATCCTCTGTGCCGTGGTTGGTGCGGCGGGACTGCCGGCCCTGCTGGCAGCCGCCCAAGCGGGAAAGCGCCTGGCAATCGCCAACAAAGAACCGCTGGTGATTGCCGGCGAACTGCTCACCCGCCAGGCAGCCGCCGGCGGGGCGGAAATCCTGCCGATTGACAGCGAACACTCCGCCGTCTTCCAGGCCCTTCAGGCAGGCCGTCCGGAAGAAGTCCGCCGGATTGTCCTGACCGCCTCGGGCGGGCCCTTCCTGCGCAGCCGGCCGGAAGAAATCGAGCAGGCGACCGCCGCCCAAGCCCTGGCTCATCCGACCTGGCGGATGGGACCCAAAATTACCGTCGATTCGGCCACAATGGTCAACAAGGCCCTGGAGGTGATGGAGGCCCGATGGCTGTTCGGCCTGCCTGTGGACAAAATCGATGTGCTGATTCATCCGGAATCGGTCATCCATTCGATGGTGGAATTTATCGACGGCTCCGTAATCGCCCAGATGGGCACGCCGGATATGAAAACCCCGATTCAGTATGCCCTCACCTATCCGCACCGAAGACCGGGCCTTTCGAAAGGCCTTCAGCTGGAAACGCTCGGACGGCTGACCTTTGAGGCACCGGACCTGAACCGGTTCCGAGCCCTGGCGGTCGGCTATGAGGCGGCCCGGCTGGGCGGTTCGGCACCGGTGGTCTTCAACGCCGCCAACGAAGAGGCCGTCGCCGCTTTTCTGGAAGGCAGAATCCGCTTCGGCCGAATCATCGAACTGATTGAACAGTGTCTTCAGAATCATTCCGTTCAAACCCATCTGTCCCTGGAGGCCCTGCTTGAAATCGACCGCTGGGCTCGACAGGAGGTCCATCGGAATCTCGAACACAGAACCGTACTGACTTCTCAAAAGGAAAAACGATAATGACAGACCAACCGTTTTCTATTCCTGAACCGTCCGAATCTGCCGCGTCTTCTCCCGCTTCCGCCGTGTCCGGAGAGACGAAAGGATCTCCGCAGCCGCCCCAGAGCCGTCTGAGCAAGCTGCTGGACCTGGCCGCGGCGCTGGCAATCGTGGCTGCCGTCACGGCCTTTATCCTGCGCGCCCCCGGCATCGCCGGCACGACGGCCCTGGTCCTGCTCGGTTTCGGCGGCGTCATCTTCGTCCACGAATTAGGGCATTTCCTGGTTGCCAAACTCGGCGGCATCAAAGTCGAGGCCTTCTCCATCGGGTTTCCGCCGACCATTCTTTCCATACGGAAACTGAAAAAAGGGTTCCGCATACGCCTCTTTCCCCGAAAAAACAGCGAAGAGGTGCTTCAGGAAGGCGACTCTGAAACGGAATATTGGCTGGGCCTGATTCCCTTCGGCGGATTTGTCAAGATGCTCGGCCAGTCCGATTCCGGTTCGGCGGAGAAAACCGATGACCCCCGCTCGTTTGCCAACCGCCCTGTCTGGATACGCATCTGCGTGGTAGCGGCGGGCGTTTTGTTCAACGTCCTCAGCGCTGTTATTCTCTTTATGGGCCTGTATCTGCACGGGCTTGACCAGCAGCCCGCCGTCGTAGGAGGCGTTGTGCCCAATTCTCCCGCCGAAGCCGCCGGATTTCGCCCCGGGGACCGCATCATCGCCGTCAACGGCAAATCTTTTGTCGGAGATTTTGTCGATTTCTCGATGATTTCGCTGGCCGCCGCCTTGGGCCCCAAAGGCGAAACGACCACCTTCACCGTGCGCCATCCGGACGGGCGGGTCGAACGGCTCAAAGCCGTCTCCGAATTGGCCGCCGCCGATACACAGCGGCTGCGCCAATTCGGCATCGAACCGGCCTCCACGCTCGAAATCCCCAACTGGGAGGAACCCGAATGGAAACAGCAGCTGACTGAGTCCGGCTTTGAACCCGGCGATGTCATCCTGGCCGTAGACGGAAAAAGCGTCAAAACATCCTGGGAGCTCAAAGAAGCCATCCGCCGCTCCGTCAAACCGGAAGTGAATCTGACTGTCCAGCGCAAAGGGGCCAAACCCGGCGAACCGTTAACCACAGTCGCCATCCCCCTCGAACCAAAAATCCTCTACCCGAATTTCCGCAAAGAATATGACCTGGCGAATTTCTACTCTCTCATTCCCCGACTTCAGGTGGAGCAGGTCTTTGAACCGACCACCTCAGAAGGATTCCTGCAGCGAATCCTCGAATGGTTCTCCACAGCAGTTCTCCGCCGGCCGGTCCAAAAAGAATTGCAGCCGAACCCATTTAAAAAAGGAGACATCCTCCTTCAAATCGCCGACTGTTTCTGCCCCACCTTCGCGGAATACAGACAGGCCATAGAAAATCACAAAGACAAAACCCTTTCCGTCAAGGTGCTTCGAACCGACTCCGACGGACAAAACCGCATCGTGGACATCAGCACTCGTCCCACCGTTCAGCCCGGCACAAAGAACCGCCTTTGGCTGGGTATTTCTTTACGTTTTGATATGGAAAACCCCGTTGTGGCCCAGACCCTCGACACCGTTTCCGTCGATGCCCTTCCGATTCCGCGCGGGGCACGGATTGAACGCGTGGACGGACAGCCGGTCAAAAACTTCTATGAAATCGCAGAGATTTTCCACCGAAACGCCGGCCAGCAAATCGGCATCGATTATCGACTTTCGGAAACGGAGGCCGGCTCCGCCGCCCTGCTGATTCCGAACATCGAAGGCCTGATGCACATCTGGAGCGAAACTACCCGTCCGATTCCGCTGACGCTCCTCGAAGAAAAGGTCAAGACCTCCAACCCCGCTAAAGCCGTAGCCCTTGGCGCCAAAAAGACCTGGTATTTTATCGCAACGACCTACCTGACCCTCAAAGGGCTCTTCACCCGCGATGTGCCGACCTCCGCCCTCAGCGGCCCGGTGGGCATTCTGTCCATCAGTTATCAGGTCGCTCAGGAATCCTTCATCAAATTCCTTTACTTCATGGGCCTGATCAGTGCCTGCATCGCCGTGATGAACCTGCTGCCGATTCCCGTTGTGGACGGAGGCGTCATCCTCTTTCTGCTGATTGAAAAAATCAAAGGCAGCCCGATTCCAGAAAAAGTCCAGGCCGGTATAACCTACGCCGGCGTGGTCTTTCTGCTGGCCGTCTTTTTGTGGATTACCTACAACGACATTCATCGAATCTTTTTTGGTTCCTGATGCCGAATGGTCGAACGAAACGCCAGTCCGCAGCCGAACCAGCCGTCGGAACAGACAGCCGCTCGGAGCGTTCCGGCCCCTGCGGGCGGCATCAGCGCCGTCATTCCGGCCTACAACTCCGAAGCGTTTATTCGACGGGCCGTTGAGAGCGTTTTAGCTCAAACCCTCCCGCCGCAGGAGATTATCATCGTGGATGACGGCTCCACCGACGGCACCCGCCAGGCCGTCCAATCCTGCGGCGGCATCGTTCGATATATCCGTCAGGACAATCAGGGTGCCAGCGCCGCCCGCAACGCCGGCATTCGGGCCGCTTCGGGAGAATGGATTGCCTTTCTCGATGCCGATGACGAATGGCTCCCCGACCGGCTGGCCCTTCAGGTACGACTCCTTCAGCAGTATCCTTTTCTCAACTGGGTCACCGGCAATTTCTACCGATGCCGATGCCGGCGCGGACATCGGCAAACACTCGATTTGCCCGGACATCGACAGCAAGACCTGTTGAGATTCCTGAACGGTCGCCCCGTGTTCGACAGTTATTTTTCCGCCCATCAGCACGGCGCGATGGGCTGTACGGATACGATGCTGATTCGACGGGAGATTCTCCTGAAGGCCGGACTCTTTCTGCCCGGACAGAAACGGATTAACGACGCGGACCTGTGGCTGCGGATTGCCTATCTCCGCCAGCCGCTCGGGTATGTCTTCGAGCCGCTGGCGGTCTATCATCTGGACACCGAAGGCAGCATCCTGAAAGCCCACCGAACCGCCGAACATATCGACCGGTTTCTTCAGCGGCATCTGGAGCTGGCCGAAAAGGCCGGTCTGCTCGACTCCTTTCTTCCCTGTGCTGCCGCGATGCTGATTTGGTGGCTGGGCTGCCGGCTCGAGGACGGCAGCGGCGCACAAATCCGTTTCCTGCTCCAAAAATACCGCCGGCTCCTGCCTCCGGCGTCTTACAAAAAATTCCTGATTGCCTCCTTTTGCCCGCAGGCCGCCGCCTGGTACAATCGCTTCAAAAAAATCCTCCGGGAGATTCGAAAAAGCAGAACCCTATGAAGCCGGTGGACGTCATCATCCCGCTGTACAACAAGGAACGGACGATTCTTCGGGCCGTCCGCTCCGTGCTGCATCAGACCTACCCCCACTGGCGGCTGATTGTGGTGGACGACGGCTCCACAGACCACGGCGCTCAACGCGTTCAGCAGATGAACGATTCCCGAATTTTCCTGATTCGTCAGGACAATCAGGGCCCCGGCGCCGCCCGCAACCGGGGCATCGAAGCCGCACAAGCCCCCTACATCGCCTTTCTGGACGCCGACGACCAGTGGTACCCCGATTATCTGCAAAACGGGATTGCGGCCCTCGAAAGCCGGCCGACGGCCTCTTTCGCAGGCACCATGTACGAAGAATGGCCGCGGCAAATCGAAATGACCGGCTATTGGCTCCGGCGCGGCGTCTATCCCGGCTTTTACCGCCTGACCGGCCGCGAACCCGCCCCGCTGGCGGAGGCCCTGATGATGTTTTTTCACGTGGGTACCACTATTCTTCGCACGGACATTGCCCGTAAATACGGCGGCTTCTATACCGAAAACAAATGCACCTTCGGCGAAGACACCGTCTTTTTCGCCCGGCTGGTGTTTAATGAACCCTTTCTGATTCTCCCCAGGGTCTGTGTGCGGCACAACCGCCAGGACAGTTCGCTGTCCCATTCCGTGTCCGGTGCCGTCGCCCCGATTCTCCGGAATCCCTCTCTGCTGCTGGACTGGTGCCCTCCGGAGAAAAAGAAGCTGGCGGAGGACGTGCTCTGTTATCTGGCGCTGCGGACCGCTCATCATCAGGCCCGAAACGGGTTTCGAAAAACCGCCGCAGAACTGCTGGAGCGTTTTCCGGATGCCCGGCGGTTCAAGGGCCTGTATCAATTCTGTCGGCTCCAGATTGCCTTCAGCCCGCTGCTGAAATACTGGGTTCTTTTCAAGCGGTTCGGCGGATTGTATATTCGACCGCCGATTCAGCGCTTCTGGCGGAAGCTGACGAGAAAACCGATTCGAGACCCGGAACAAACCCGGGAGCCCTTATGACAATCAGTGTAATCATTCCGGCTTACAACAACGAGCAGCATCTGAGCCGAGCGATTCACAGTGTGCTGGCCCAGAGCCGTCCGCCGGATGAAATTATCGTGGTGGACGACGGTTCGACCGACCGGACCGCCGAGGCCGCAGCGGCCTTCGGAGAGAAAATCCGCTGTATCCGTCAGGACAATCGGGGCCCCGGTGCCGCCCGCAACACCGGCATCCGGGCGGCCTCGGGCGAATGGGTTGCCTTCCTCGACGCCGATGACGAATGGCTGCCGGATAAATTGGCCGTGCAGACCGAACTCCTGCGCCGACACCCCCAGCTGCAATGGACCTGCGGCAACTACATCGAATGCCTCTGCGAAAGCGGACGGCAGGCCCCCGCCCTCCCGGAGCAGCGCATTCTTGCGGTCCTAAACGGCGGACAAATCAGTCCCGATTATCTCAAAACCTGCGCCGAAGACCTCACCGGCCATACGGATACGATGCTCATCCGACGGTCGGTTCTTCTGGAGGCCGGCGGCTTTTCGGATTTGCGGCGGTTTGAAGACCTCGACCTGTGGCTCCGCATCGCCTACAGACACCCGCAAATCGGCTATTCGGCCCGTCCGCTGGCGATTCACCACCTCCAGGCAGGCCGGCATACGTCCGTCATCTATCCCGCCGCCCAGGCAGCCCGGCTCCTGATTGAGCAGCATCTGGAAACGGCCGCTTTGATGAATCGGCTGGATGCTTTTCGTCCGCTGGCGGTCTTTCTCCTGCGCCGCTGGATGCGGGCCCTGCTCTTTGACCCCTCGCAGGCCCGGGAGATTCGCCGTCTGCTGAATGACTTCGCCGCCCTGCTGCCCGGACGGGTCCGCCTGCAATATACGCTGCTGACCGCCTTTCCGTTTCTCACCGCCGTCGGCTGCCGCGGCCTTTCATTTGTTGTCCGCACGCTGGGACTTCGCCGACGGGCTGTCCGCAAACCGCCGCCTTTATCCGGATAAACTGCTATGACCGCTCAATCCCCCATTCAAATCGCTGCCCTGACCGGCGGGCTGAAAACCGCCTCTACACGCTTTCGCGTCCGCCAGTACATCCAGCCTCTGAGCCGATTCGGCATCACCGTCACCGAATACATCCCCCGCTGGGGAGAAAGCTGCGGCCTGCCCAGTCCGTTCAAAATGGCCGCCCGAATCCCCGCCCTGTTTCAATCCCGCCGGGCCGACCTCATCTGGCTCAGCCGCGAGCTGGTGCAGGGATACGCCACCTTTGAGCGGCTTCTGAAGCGTCCCCGCATTCTCGATGTGGACGATGCCATCTGGCTTCGCCCGCCGCTGGGCCGCCTCGGTCAGCCCTGGGTCGCCCGCGGGATGGATGCCGTCATCGCCGGCAACGACTATCTGGCCGACTACTACAGCCGGTACTGCCGAAGCATTTTCGTCGTCCCGACCGGAATCGACACCCGGCGCTTTACTCCCAAACCCGCCTCCGACAATCCGGAGCAGCCCTTCGTCATCGGCTGGACCGGCTCCCGCTCCAATCACAAATACCTTCAGATGATTGAGCCGGCACTGGAGCGTTTTCTGAAAGCGCATCCTGACAGCCGTTTCCTGATAATCTCCAACGGACTTTGGAAGCCCGAACATATTCCGCCCGACCGAATCGAGTTTCACTTTTGGAATCCGAACGATGAAACCCGCCTGCTTCATCGGATGAGCGTAGGCCTGATGCCGCTTGCCGATGACCCCTGGACGCGGGGCAAATGCAGTTTCAAAATGCTTCAGTACATGGCCTCCGGTCTGCCCGCCGTGGTCTCGCCGGTCGGAATGAACAAACAGGTGCTGGCCAAAGGCCCGGCGGCTCTGGCCGCCCGGACAATCGACGAATGGGTGGAGGCGCTCGAAACCCTTTCCCGCAATCCCTCTCTGCGGCAGAGCATGGGACAGACAGGCAGGCGAATCATCGAAGAGTTCTTTTCCGTGGAGATTCTCAGCGAACGTCTGGCGGAAATCTTCCGGCTGGTCCTCGGCGGCGGAAAGTGTTAGCCGCCCCTTCGAGCGGAGTCCCTGCCGTTCTTCCCCGCCGCAAGACCCCTCAAAATCTCCTTGTACCGCTCGGCCAGCACAGAAATATCATGGTGCTCGCGCACATACCGCAAGCCGTTTTGACCGATTTCTGAATACCGCTGCCGCTCCAGCAGAAACTCGAGCCCCTTGACCAGACGCTCCATCGCCCCGCCGCAGGCCAGACCGCACTGGTACTTGGTCAGAAAGTCATCCGGATTGACCCGCCAGGACAAAATCGCCGTCCCGCCCGCTGCCGCCTGAATGAACGTATTGGGAAACCCCTCCGCATCTGATGTATTCACGAACACCTTGGCGGCGGCAAAGAAACGTCCCAATTCAAAAAAATCCACATCCGGATAAAACCGCAGGTTGGGCGTCGATTCGGCCTGCCTGCGCAGGGCTTCATACTCCATATCTCCGGTGGCCGGACGGCACACCATCACAAAGGATTCCTGCGGAAAACGCCGAGCCAGCTCCACAAACCGCTCCGGGTGTTTGACCTTTGCCGAGCGGCCCACCCAAAGGATAAAGGTCTTCTCCTGTCCGGCCGGCTCCGTCAGACGCTGTCCGTTCGGCATCACGATGGACTCGGCGCCTGCCGCCCTTCGGAGCTGTTCCTGATCCTGGTGATTCTGGATAAACACACAGTCGGCCTTGCACAGCACCCGGTAAAACAAACGCCCCAACACCGGATGCTGGGCCCGATATGTTCCGTCAAATTCCATCTGACTGGCCGTCCGGTACAGGAAACGCCGCCCGTGCAGCCGACAGAAGGCATAGACCAGCGGCACCCCCGGTGAGGCCGTTTCGAGCATATAAAACTGCGCATCGGCTTTCATCAGAGTCCGCCACAGCCGCCAGGCCGAACAGACCGGATTGCGGCGAAAATCCATCCCGGTCAAAAGCCGCACATTCTCCCGCACCTGCTCGTCAGGCTGCCCGTAATCCGCACAAATAAACGAAACCGAAAAGGCGGGGTCTTTGGCCAGCTCCGTTGCCAGCATATACAAATCCACCTCCGCCCCGCCGTAATAGGTCTTGACCGACGGGTCAAACAGACCATAGGCCTTCGGACAAACAAAACAAACGGAAATGACCTTTTTTTCATCTGTATTCATCGTCGTTCCTGTCTTGAACCGCCGGCTGAATCCTTCCGCAGAAGGCCTTCAAAAAGTTCCAGATACATTCGGGCAATGCCCGGCCAGGAAAAATCCGCCGCTCTTGCTCGGGCCTTTTGAGACCACTGCTCCCGAAGATGCGGATTCGCAATCAATTCCAGCAATTGCGTCCGCAGCCCCTCGACATCCCGCGGCCTGACATAGAGGGCGGCCTCTCCGGCTGCTTCCGAGCACCCCCCTGCATCCGTCGTAATCACGGCGCAGCCGGCCGCCATTGCCTCCAGCAGCACCGTCGGAAAGTTCTCCGCCTCCGAGGGAAAAACAAAGACGGCGCTGGACTCATAGAGCTCCTTAAAACGCGAATCGCCGCGTTCCAGCCAGCCGTGAAAATGAATCGGGGTCTTCGACCCCTCCGCCAGCGCCCGCAGGGTCGGCAGATACGGGCCGTCTCCGACAATATGCACCGGCCAGCCGAGCGGCACATCCCGAACGGCCTCAATCAGATACTGAATCCCTTTGCGAGGCAGCAGCCGGCTGCATGCCAAAATCTGCGGCCTTTTCGGAGCATCCGGAGCAAAAAAACCGCTTTCAATTCCATTGGGAATCACCCGTACATCCAGCATCGGACAGGAACGCTTCAAAAGAGCGCGAAGAGACCCGCTGGGACTGACCACCCCATCGGCCTGCTGCACCAGACGCCGCCAGTAGGGAAACAAAAGCCGATGCGCTACACGAAACCGGTCCGGATTGTACCCGGGCACATCGCTGCCGTGGACGGTAATCACCCACGGACAGCCCGCCTTTCGACGAACCCGCAAACCCAGCGGACCGGTTGGAATGATAAAATGCGTATGGACAATATCATATCGAGTTTCCCGAAGAAGCCGATCAACGGCGGGATATGCCCCAATAAGATAAGAGGCCATCTCGTGGATGCGGCACAAATCCGCCCGCCGCCGGATACACGGCGTTCGAAACACGCGAACCCCCTCTATCTCTTCATAAGCGGGCAAACCGCGAAACCGCATCGTTACCACATCCGTGCGGTGCCCCAGCCGGACAAACTGGCGGCACAGCTCCAGCGTCACCGGCGCCGCCCCCCCGCCGATGGGTGGAAATTCATAATTCAGCGTCAGAATCTTCAGTCTGGGCATCCGACGACCTATCTGCCTTTCCGCTCCAGCAGCACATGGCTGTAGGGCGACGAAACCTCCTGCACAATCCGATAATGCGCCATCACATAATCCCGCAGGGGCTTCATCGCATCAAACCGCCGGGCTTCCTCCGGTCCGAACTGCTTTTCGAGAAACGCCCGCCAGGATTGTTCATACGTGCCGAGGACCGCCGGGTCCGACGGGACAAATGCCGGCATCTGTCCGCCCTGTCGGCTGGGCATCACAGGCCACAGCTCCAGCGGCGGCCGGTCAAACGGGAAGTGCCGCTTCCGGCTGTCCACCAGAAAAATCGGCGGCTGCTTCTCAAAGCATTCGATTAGATGCAGAACAAAACCGGCCAGACGCTCCGGCGGCAGAATATGCATCCCCTGCTCGAAGGCACGGGGCGTCGGAGCCAGACGCTGCGCCCGCACATAAATCCCCGGATACCAGCCCCAGACGTAGATGCGGTCCTGCGGAGTCGAATGCGTTCGAATGTAATCGCCGATTTTTTCCCACAGCCCCGTTTGACGCGGCTCCTGAAAGGCCTGCACATAGCCGCGCTGGCGCATCGGCTGTCCCGTCCGGGGGTCCTGATAGGGCTGCCCGGAATAGGGGCTTCTCGAAAAGCCGAACACCAGCGGCCAAACCATCGCCGTCATCACCAGCACGGCCGCCGCCGCTGTCACCCAATAGGGAAGACGAAACTCGCTTTGCTGCATCCGGCAGCCATACAGCCATACGGCATAGGCCCCTGCCATCGCCCCGGAGGCACACAGCGGCAGATAATATTGTTCATACGAATGCGGGCTGATCCACACAAACGCCGCATCCAGCAGCCACCAGAGCCCCAGCAGCCAGATGATTCGCTCCGGAAGCGGAATCGGCCGCACCTTGCGGATTTTCACGAGAAACCGAACCAGGGCCGCCCCCAGCGAAACCAAAGCCGCCGCAATCGGCAGCGCAACAGAACCATAATAACGAAAAACAATCGGCGCCTGCCTGGAAAGAGGAAAAACTCTTCGGCTGTCCGCAATATAGGGGGTATCCGCGCCCGCCGCTCGGACAACCGCATGCAGATGCCCGGATACCCAATGCCAGCCGTTAAGAGGAATCTTCACAAAAAAAAGGTTCGTCAGATACGAACGAACATCATTCATCTCACTGCCGTCGGCCTGATAAACCAGAACAGAGCCGACCGCCGCCGCAGCCGCCAAGGCGATAAGACCCGCCGCCCAGACCAACGGACGCACCCGACGGCACAGACCAACCGCCCGCGACAATACAGAAGTCCGCCGAATCCCCCAGACCGCCAGAACCGCCGCATCCGCCAGCACAACCGCTTTTAAAACCAGCACGGGAAAACTGTTCCACAGCCAGCCCGCCTGACGCTGCCAGAAGAAAAACAGCGCCAGCGGAAGAAGACCCGCCGCCGCCCCCGCCAGCAGCAGTCCCAATTCCTCCTGAAAGCGGCGAAATCCGATTTTTCCCCCGAAAGCCCTCCCCAGAAAATATACTGCAAAGGCCGCATCAACCGACAGCCCCGTCGCCTTGAAATAATACGGCCAAATCAGCGCCGCCCCCGTCAGAATCAGCCAGACCTTCCGGTCGGTCTGCTCATAAAAAATCCACAGGCACACCGACAGCACCATCATCGCAATCATATACTGCTCTTTGGTGTTGCCGAACTTGGCCAGATGCGGCGATGACAAATAAGCGGCCGCCGCCGTCACGGAAAAAACCGCCGCCGTCATCCCGTACAGCAAACGCACCGCCCCAAACATCGCCGCCAGGGCCAGCACCTGCAGGAAAGTCTGAATAATCTGCGGACCGGTTTCATTGAATCCGAAACAGGCAACCCCGAGAACATTGACCAGCAGCGTGCCGGGCTGAGCGGACGGAGCTTCATCAACCCCCAGTTGTCCTCCATTTAAAAGATGAGCCGCAGAATAGACGTACGCCCCGCTGTCAAAAGGGTCATCCTGGCGAAATTCCAGATACTTGCCCGCCGCAAAAAACAGAATCGCCGGCAGCAGCCCGGCCAGAAGTCCAAGAGAAGACAGGCCTCTCCGGTTTGCCTTTTCCGGGGGCGCTGAAGCCGCCGTTTTCCTCCGCCGTTCGGCCCGCATTCCCTTTACCCCTTGTCCTGTCCGGCAGACCCCGCCGGCTCCAGAATCCGTTCAATCACATAGGTTGGGCGGTCCTGCGATTCATGATAGGTCCGCACCAGAATCTCCGCCAAAAGCCCCATCAGCACAAACTGAACCGCCGTCGTCATCAGAATCAGCGAAACAATCAGCAGCGGATTGCGGTTCATCGAGTACTGCAGGGCAAGCTTCATATACAGAACCACCGCGCCCGAAACAATCGAACCAAGCAGACAGACCATTCCCAGACCCCCGAACACGTAAATCGGCTTGGTCGAAAAAGAGGCCAGAAACTTAATCGTAATCAAATCCAGCAGAACCTTGAAGATCCGGTTCAGTCCGTATTTCGTTTTGCCGTGCCGCCGAGGCCGATGGTTAACGACAACCTCCGCAACCTTCTCGCCGCCCCACCGCGCCAAAGCAGGAATAAACCGATGCATCTCCCCATACAAACGAATGGACTTAAGCGATTCCGCCCGATACGCCTTCAGGGTGCATCCGTAGTCGTGCAGCCGCACCCCGGTAATCCGCCCGATGAGCCAGTTGGCAATCCGGCTGGGCAGTGTCCGGGTAACGGGGTTGTCCTTGCGCTCTTTCCGCCAGCCGGAAACGATGTCATAGCCCTCCTGGAGTTTCTTGAGCAGACGCGGAATATCCGCCGGGTCATTCTGCCCGTCCGCATCCATCGGAATAATCACCCGACCCCGGGCATGCTTAAAGCCGGCGCTTAAGGCCGCCGTCTGGCCGAAATTCCGCCGAAACCGGATAATCCGAAGATGGGGTTCGGTCTTCTGAATCTTCTGAAGCGTTTCAAAACTTTCGTCGGTACTTCCGTCATCAACGGCCAAAATCTCATACGTCAGCCCCTGCCCGGACAGCACCGACTCGATCTCTCGATGAAGAGGTTCCAGATTTGATTCCTCGTTAAAAACCGGAATCACAATCGACAAATCCAGCTTGGGTTCTTCCATATCAGCGCGATTATACCTTCCAAAAGTCCTCGAAACCAGTCTTTTGTACCAAACCCGTTTTCCCTGGACTTTATCGGCTTTTTGAGATTGTCGATTTGCTTTTTGAACTCCGTTGAGGTATGTAAATAGAGGAACGAGATATGAAAACCTCAACGTCCCATAAAAAGTTCCGTCTCTCAATACAGCTGATGGTCCTGCTGGCCATGCTGCTGGAAGCCGGCTGTGCCGGCCCCCGACAGCCGCGCCGCCGGCTCGGGGCCTTTTTCGGAGCTCCGGGAGGAATGACTTTCCTCGAACCGGACCGGCTCGGCAGGCATCATTATCAGTCTTCCAGCGGCGAGAAAGTCGGCATGGTGTACACGTGCCGAGGCGGCTTTATTGACATCGGGCATGTCCGGGAGGCTGCCGACCGTACGGCTTATCTCCAGCAGATTCTTTATTCGGCCCTCCTGGAGGGAAAAACCCAAATCTCCTACCACATCATCGAACCCTCACACTATACCGCCCTGATCACCTATCCGCCCGGATGGCACACCTTCCCCGAAGAAAAGAAAAAGGCCCTCGCCTTCGAAACGTCCGTGCGGATGGCCCAGACCTTCACACACTGGAGTCTGGTCTGGCACGAAATCCTCACCTGGTTCGGCTTTGCCTCCAGCGGGATCTTCTCCGAACACATTTCCGCTTTCTCGTGGGAGGATACCTACTCCGACCTGCTCGGCATTTCTCTGGCCGGATACGTGCTTCGTTCCGAACAGCCCTACAACAAAGGAATGACGGAAGCCCTCCAGCGTGCCCTGGCTCATTTGGAGGTCCAGCCCGCCTCCGTCGCGAAGGAAGCAGCTCACCAAATCGAAGGCAATTGGTACAGCGGCGGATTCTATTTCTTTGTGGAAATGAAAAAACGGAATTTCTCTACCGGACTGGGCTTTCGACCCGTCGTCCCGCTGCTGGTGCCCGGAATCTGCCCGGATGCCGTTCCTTCGCCTCTGCCGGCCCCCCTGCTGTCCTCCCCGACACCGGAAGGATTTGAGGCCGACCTGCTGATTTATCCGGTGGAAACCGAACGCTGGAAAATCTACCACATCCTAAATCTCGAGCCCGAGATGCCCATCCGGCCGACCCTGCATTTCCCGCCGCTGCTGGAGGAAATCCGCAGCCAGGCCCAGCCCCAGTCCCGCTCCGGCCTGTCCACCCGAAACTCCGCCTCTGGATAAACCCCAAACTATCCGGCTGCGCCGAGGCACGTCTTTTCGCAAGGAAACAGTTCCGACACACAAGCCCTCAAATCCTGCTAAAGCATATACCAGGGTACTACCGTAAATCCTTTGTACTCAAAGAATTGGTCTCCGCCGTAAATGACAACGCCCGGATGTTCGTCACAGCCGGTCAGCCGCCGCCAGAAGAGCAACTCTTTAATAAAATCCTCGCTGAAGGTTTGCCCGGATTTGACGGAAATCGGCAGCAAAGCAGTACCCCGACTGACCACCAAATCCACTTCATGGCCGTTTGAATCCCGCCAATAATAAAAATCCGGTTCTCGCTTACGGTGACAGCAGTTTTTTATGAATTCCTCGACAACCCATGTCTCAAAAACCTGCCCCCGCAGCTCACTCTTTTGCAGTTCATCAGGAGACCGAATTTTTAACAGGCAGCACAGCAACCCCGTATCAATAAAATACAATTTTGGAGTTTTGATCAACCGCTTATTAAAATTTTCATAGTAAGGAGTCAGAAGTTTAATAAGAAAACTGGTTTCGAGTATCGAAAGCCATTTCCTGGCGGTAAGCACCGTGATCCCGCAGTCACGAGCCAGAGAGGAAAGATTCAGCAGTTGTCCGCTGCGGGCAGCACATAGACCCAAAAAACGCCGAAACGTCTGAGCATCCCCGATGTTGGAAATCAGCCGAACATCTCGCTCAACGTATGTCGATAAATAATCGCCCAGCCATTCCTGAGGGTCCAGACCGCGGTCATGAATGCGAGGATAGAATCCCGCAAACAACATCTCATACAAGTCCCCCTTTTTTTCAGGAACCGTCAGGGTTTTGGGGGTATCCAATTGTTCAATATCAATCGGTTCCCTTCCTCTCAACTCCGCCTGACTAAACGGCAGCAAATAAAATATGGCGCAACGGCCTGCTAAAGATTGGCTGATGCCTTCCATCAGCAAAAAATTGTGAGAACCTGTCAGCACAAAACGTCCCGGACGATTATCCAAGTCCACTATTGTCTGAATATAAGAAAGTAATTTCGGTACCCTCTGCACCTCGTCAAGAATCATTGGGTCTGTAGATTGGCTCAGAAATCCTCGCGGGTCTTCCTGTGCAATGTGGGCCTGATCCGGCTCTTCGAGAGAAAGATATAGATAATCAGGAAAAACTTTTCTGGCCAAAGTCGTTTTGCCGGATTGCCGGGGACCAGT
>DAOSUR010000015.1 GCA_035378985.1 Anaerohalosphaeraceae bacterium | reverse complement strand
TGCTGAAATCGCCGAACGTGACCGTCGCATTGAAGTTTTGCACAAAAAAGTCAATAATAGACTGATTGTTCGCCTGGATGGCACCGGAGACCGCAATATTCAGACCCTGGCTGGTTCCGATGAATACAGCGGTCACCAATAATGGAAACAACAATAACCTTCTCATTTGATACCTCCTATTAATTGTATTGAGTTGGTAAAGATGCAAGAGCACGCCTCCTGCTTTCACATCGCTTTTTTCAGCCGGGCTGCTGATGGTTCGGAGGCGCCGCCCCATCAGCAGGTTCCGACTGAAGAAGAGAAGAGAACTTTTTAGCGTTTTCGTCTGAAAGCAAATACTCCCAGACCCATCAGGGCCATGGTGGTCGGTTCGGGAATCGGCGTAATCTGGACCTGATATTCAAGCGACCGCAGCGTGCTCAGGCCGCCGTAGGCAATCACACTCGAGAGAGATTGGTTAATGGTTGTGTCAGCGTTTATCCTGTGAAGCCGGATTTCATCTCCATATGTATTGGCTTTGGCCGCCGTTGTCGGCTGGAATACGAAATAGAGCATGCCCGTACCCGCTCCGACGACAGAATCTGCAGTTACACTGATACCGGAAAAGTTGAATGTGTACCATTCCCCGTTGACAGTGCTCTTAAAATCAATCGTATTCGTTGACGTCCCCAGAAACCCGCTAAGGGCTCCGCCTGTTCCAAGGCCCGTATAGACTCCGAGATAAACAACGCCGCTCCCTACAAGAACTTCCGCTCCGGAGCGGACGCGAATGAAATCCAGGTAATACTTCTGACCATCCACCAAAGCCGGAACCCAGCCTTCTGTAATTGCCGGGTTGAGTCCTGCAGTTGTCGTGTCAAAATCAATCGCAAGTCCCTGGGTGTTTCCGTACGTGTTGACTAATGCATCGGTCACCGTGATAACCTCCGCCGAAGCCGAGCCGGCTATCAGCAGAATTGAAAGGAACCATGACATTGCTTTTTTCATTACTTGTTTGCTTGTCACCATCCTCATTATCCTCCAAAAATGATTCTTTTTTCATTCAAATCCGCGTACACGATATCACACACTTCACACACCGATTTTTCATCAGGCCAGGGAAATGTTCCTGGGCATATGCAGCCCGAGGTTGCGGCATTTCATCACCCATGTCTTCCCCGACGGTCTTTTTACCACCAGAAATACTGGCCGAACTGAATCTGCGTCCGGAGCTCCTGCCGCCGTTTCCACTCCACATGTCCGTCGGCAAAAGCCATGTTGGCCCCGGCGACGTCTTTGCGGCTGGAGCCTGTCTCAAACTGACGGGCCAGATGGTTAGCCCTGTCATACAGTCCATAGGCGCTGTACAGTCCGCCGGCCACCTCCGTAAAATTGCACCCGCCCGGCGGGGCCTGCACACATCCGGAGGCGGCTGTGCCGCTGTACTGGCTGAGCACATTGTCCACAATCATCAGTGTTGCACTGCTGTTGGTCAGCGTGGTCAGTTTGCGAATCCAGACAGCCCGCACTCCGCTCAGCAGCCGATCGGGATACCGGGAGGTCGGAGGATTGTTGGCGTAGTTGAGCCGGTCAAACAGATAGTTGTAGGACATCACGCGAAACTCCTGCCGCTGGCGGGCCTCCGACAGCCGGCTTTCATCCCGCAGCGGCAGCGGCCCAGTCACGGTGCCGGGCACCGGCGGCTGATAATCTGAATCCCCCACCCAGGAGAACTGCCAGAACCGCCCGTCGTCAGAGTTCTTGAAGCGGTTGGACGGACAGTAAAACGACTTGTAATCCAGTCCGGCATACTGCATAATCTGATTGCTGCACCAGAAGGACAGGTCCTGAAGCCAGTTGCCGCCCTCATTGAGCGGAACGGCTCCGGCATTCTGTTCGGCGTACAGACGAATCCCCTGCGCCTGGGAGCGGATATTGTTGCTGCAGACAACTTTGTATGAATATTCTTTCGCTCGGCCCAGCGCAGGAATCATAATCGACAGCAAAAGACCGATGATTGCAATCACCACCAGCAGCTCAATCAGGGTAAATCCGTAGGCTCTCTTCATACAATTTAACTTGCCCTCTTTTTCAGTCCTGTTTCTTTTATTATTCCAAAATCAGTACGGGATCGATGAACACTCCCCAGTCGCTGTCAATCGGTGTTAAGACCAAGCCATTCAGAACTCGCTTTTCCGGATCACCGCCGTCCGTCTGAACCAGGGTCAGAAAAGATGCATTCTCCGGAAGCTCAACATCCACGGGAAAAACCTCACCTGTCTTCACTTGTTTTATGGTGCACTTCAGCTGGCCGTCCACCAACACCCAAAAATCGGCATTGCTCGCTTCGGGCCGCGGACACCAGGGACGCATGCCGACTTTCGATTGAAACCGGGCAATCCGAACCCCCGGCAAATGCGAACGAATCTCATCCAGAGAAAACGTAATCCCCGAATTGGCATGAATCAGCATCGACGGAAGAGCAAAAGAACCTCTGTCGGCCGCCGAAGCCTCTTGTCCATGAAAATCAGAAGTCAGACGCTCATAAGAAATGATGTAACACCACAACTCGCTGGTTGCCGGGCATTCTTCAAAAATATGCCCTTGTGAACTGATAATCTGTGTTGCACGGCCGTTCGGAACAAACACACCGTCAATGTACGAATTGGAAAAAACCGGATGATATTCATTGGACGCCGATTGCCTTCCCGGAGAATTCTTCGAGAAATTCCCCGTACTCACATCCAATCCGTTTTTTACGATTCCGGTTCCAAATCCGTTGCCGTTGCCGACAATATCCGCCAGACTGATTCGATTTTGGCCCTTCCAAACGCTGTTTGTTCTGGAATTGATCGCACGAACGAAATAATCTTCCCGACACTTAATATCCGCAATGTCTCCGTTCTCTCCGGAAATTTTCTTGGCTGAACCTCGGCCCAGTTCGAGGTTTGTCCGGTTTGTCCTGCCGGCCATAAGCATGGTTCTGCCTTTGAGGACATGTACCTGCGTAATACCTCCGATATCCGCCTGAACCCCGAACTCCGTTCCTAAATCAATAATTTTTGCATTCTGCGTATAGACGGAAAAACCCGCCGCTTCTGGAGGAACCTTTACATACACCTTGCCGTAATGAAGGCCCAGTCGGTCTTCAGCAAGGATTTGAAATTCCGCAGGACCTTCCAGAACGACGCGTGCCTGATTATCAAAGAGCAGCTCAGCATATCCCTCCCGCAACAGCCAGCGGTTCCGGCCCGTCGCCAGGCGGGTTCCGCGCTGCATAGAGGCGGCTGCATCCGCCCATTTTGCGTTCATGGCATCTGACAGTGTAACCACTTCCTCTCCGCGTCCGAGCGAGGCCCAAAAACCATAGGCCAACACAAAAAACAGGGCCGCCGAAGACAGAACCAGCGAGATAAAGGAAACCCTGCTGACCGGGGGATGTACCCGTTTGACTGGAACGGACTCTTGCGTCTGGTATGCCGCCTGAATCGGATGAATCTCAACGGCCTGGGCCGTCTTTTCTTCATCCGCCAGACAATTCAGCCATTGTTCATATCGAGCTGAATCACTTTCTTCCGAGCAGAAGGCCCGCTTATCAAAACTCACCAAACCGGACACAATATCGAAAAATTCTGCATACAAATATGCGGCCTCCTCGTCCATCTGGAGGATTCTGTTCATCTCCTCCATCTCATCGGGACGAAGCTGCCCTTCGAGAACCTTGACAACAAGTTCCCACAAACGGTCTCTGTTCTCTGCGCCATTCATGATTCAGTTTCCCAGAGAATCAGCGTCCTGTGAATGCAGTCCTGCAGAACCTTATGAATCCGTGCCATGGTTCTGTAAACCGTAGCCAGCGGCAGCTGCATCTTGTCGGCCACGGCGGAACAGGAAAGCCCTTCCTGATACCGGTATTGAAGCAGACTGCGTTTTTTTTCCGTGAGCTTTTCCAGACATCCTTCCAGCGCCTTCATCCTTTGGTCAGAAGACTTTTCCACCTTCTGAGAAGCTTCGAGAACCCGCCGTAGCGATTCGGGGTCCAAAAACTGCTCTTTGGAGTTCTTTTTTCGGTATGTAAAAATCTCATACTTAGCAATCTCTTTTCCCCAGGCGGTAAAATTCGTGCCTCGTTGAAAGCGGGCAAAATTTCGCCACATGGTCAGGGAAGTCTGCTGCATGATTTCATCGGCAATAGACTGCCTGCCTACAGCCGCCAAGATGTATGAATAAATCTTCCGCTGGTTCGTGGACATCAAAAAAACAAACTCTTCACCTAAATCCTTATATGCTCTATCCATTCCATCGCACCTGCAGCAGCAATTTACCTTAACTTCTCTCTGTTGCTTTAGGCCTTAGAAAGGGTGTTTTATGACATCATTTTTTTCTTTTTCGGGGTATTTTAAAAGATATTTAAAGATATATTATATACACATATACCAGAATACACCGTTTTAAAAATTACGGAATTATTATCAACTCATTGGCTCCAAATAGAATTGCCTATCCTGGACAGATGCTTATCGGACCAATTTCTCCAAGCAGCTCCGCCAAACCCCAGGCGGCGGGGCATACAGCGTCTGAAGAACCCCTGCAGCGTGACGAACATCTTCGCGGGAAGTTTCCGACATCTTTGCACTGCAATACAGTTCATAATATTTGGCACGCCACCAATGCCAGGAACGCTCTTTTTGTGTCCGGTCTGAGGGTTCATAGGCACTTCGAACCTTCTGCCATTCCCGGACGGCCTGTGTCCACTGGCCTTGCTGCATTCGGCGAAAAGCCCGGCAGCGAATTACAGCTTCATCGGCGGAATCTTTCTGCTCGTCCAGAAATTGATCGAGCCGTTCAGCGTCCTCCGGCAATAACTGCGCTGAACGGGCAGCCATCTGAGCCCAAAGCAGTTGAACCCGCTGACGCTCCTGAACGGAAGCCCCTCCGCAGGCAGCCATCTGCTCGGCTCGTTTCTTCACCAGCGGTTCCAGTAAAACATCCGAAGAAGCAGAATATTCCTCCAGCCGTTCCGCAAAGGTCTCCAGAACATACAAATCGAACGCCAGATTGCGGCAGTCAGCCGGTATTTCACATAAAACTTGAACCGCTCGACCATACTCCTCTTTCAAAGAAAGGGCCTGCACATACAGATATCCGAGGACTGGTTCCCCTTTTTCCGCTTCCTGTTCCAGAAACCGGACCATTTTGTCCACATTTTGCCTGTCCGGCCTGTCAAACAGATAATACACGTATCCGGCTGCCGCCTGGCGGCGAAGGGCAGACCCGGCCGGACTGTTTTTTTCGAGCGACTGAATCCACTCGACCCAATGACGCTCTGTCTGTTCTCGCTCGTTGGGGTCAGTCGCATGGGAAGCACGAACCGCAAACTGCTGCATTTTGGCTTCGAAGGCCGGACGCTCCACCGTTTCAAAATGTTCGGCTTCCTGAGCCGCCAGCAGGCCGGCAATAAATTCCTGTGATGAAGGCCAGGTCTGCTGGACCCGGCGGAGGGGTTCCCGACGGCCCTGCGCCCACTCAAGAAAACCGTACTCAATCGCCCATTCAAAATCCTCTTTGCCGCTTATCTTTTTCTGAAAAATCCGGCCTATCTCTTCCTCAAACGGCCCGCCGGAAAACAGGTCAAAACGCTTCTGCAAAAGCAGCATCCGCTCTCGGGCCGGCTCGCTTAAGTCGTCCCGAAGCATCATCTGATGAAGAATCATCCGCAGCTGTTCGGCATCGTCCGCCCCCTGACGCTGCCAAAGAGCCAAAACCTGAAGAATCTGTTCCTGACCCTGCCAGCGGGCGCTTTCCGCACTGCACGTCTCAATAACCCTGGCAAGAAGCGACTGTTTTTGCCCTTCCTCACAGAGGGCCTGCCAAAAGAGAAACAGCGTCTTCAGATAACGGCCTCGGAGCAGTCCCTGCTGCGCCGCAGACCAAAGCCCCGTCTGTCCGTACCGGGCCTCCCAATCCGCTCCCGTGTATCCTTCCATTTGATGAACCTGTTCTGTGAGAACAGCCAGCATCTCCTCAACTCTTTGACCGGTTGAAGCGGCGAATTCGGAAAGAATCTTTCTCTGTTCGGCATCCGCAAATCGACCCAGGCACAGAAACGTCAGCCTGGCCGGGGCTGTCTGCACCAAAAACTCCTCTTCGAGACGGGCAGTTTTATCTGCAGCGGTCTTAATGACCTCCGGAGACGGTTCCGCCCAAACAGAACAGACCAATCCCCCTAAAAGCACTCCCAATACAACTTTGCTACTGCACATCCTCTTTTGCCTCGGTCATAACAAATGTAATCTGATTCAATCCAAGCACCCGGAGCAGATCGTACGCCTTCACGACAGCATCCCAGGAAACTTCATCGCGGCAAATCAGTTCGACGGGGTCATCCGCCCTTCGCTGCTGCCGTCGGCAGACCTCTTCCACAGCATCGGCCAGAGCGGTCCATTCGTTTTCCGAAGCGTCCTTCGACAGGAGCATTTCTTTGTCTGTTCCAATTCTGACCCGAAAGCGATCCCCAGATGACGTCAACTCGAGAATCAGCGGCTCAACAATCGAAAAAGATTCGTTCGATTCCCTTGGAGACAATTGCAGCGGAACAAAAGCTTCTGAGCATCGAAATTTGGCCGTCAGTACAAAAAAAGTAAGCAGAAGAAAAATCACATCAATCATCGGGGCCATCCGCAGTCCGGTGTCCGTGCGTGCCCTCCGAGTCAGCCCGTCGAGGGTGCGCTGATGAAAGGACGGTCGGACGCCCGCCGATGAATGCATCAAAAACCCCTCGCAAGAAAACCACTCTATCGTTTTTTCAGAGCCGAACAGGCGGCTTTTTGAATGCGGCTCTGTTCTATCCCGACCTCAAAAGCCGCCAGATTCACCGCTGTCAGGGCCGGATTCTTCTCGGCAAACAGGTCTTTGACGGCCTGTCGAATGCTTTCCTCTTTTACCAGCCGTGTATGCCGCACAAAAGCCCCCAGAGCCGCCAGATTGGCGACTTTCAATTGTCCCAATCTCTGAGCAATCTCCGTAGCCGGAACCAAAATGCGGTCGATGTCTTCCCGTTTGGGCCCCCGCTTCACCAGGGAAGTATTCACCAGCAGAAGCCCGCCGGCTGCTACATCCGGCTCAAACTTGTCGAGGGAGGGCTGGTTGAGCACAATCGCCGCATCGGGTATCTCCACGAACGGACAGGCAATTTCCTCGTCGCTGACAATCACGGCGGCAAAAGCCGTGCCGCCACGCATCTCCGCCCCGTAAGCCACCATACCGGTGACATTTTTGTTCTCTTTCAGGGCAGCCCGCGCAATCAGATTGCCCGTCAAAACCACCCCCTGCCCGCCGAAACCGGCGATGATAATCCGCATTTGTGAATTTTCCATCATCCCAAATCCCTTCAGCGGTCCTTAAACACTCCCAGAGGGAAGACCGTCTTCATCTTCTCATTGACGAACTCAACGGCCTCTTTCGGACTAAGTTTCCAGTCCGTCGGACACATCGAAAGCACCTCGACCAGCGAAAATCCCTTGTTGGCTATTTGTTTTTCAAAAGCCTTTTGAATCGCCTTTTTGGTTCGAAGAACATCTTTGGGCGTACTGACGGCTACCCGCTCCAGATAAGAAGGACCGTCCAATGCGCTGAGCATTTCGCAGACCTTAATCGGTCCGCCCTCGCCCAACTTTCCCCGTCCGTTCGGTGTGGTGGTGCTCCACTGCCCCATCAGGGTCGTCGGAGCCATTTGTCCGCCGGTCATACCGTAAATAGCGTTGTTGACAAAAATCACGGTAATGTTTTCCCCCCGGTTGGCCGCATGAACGGTTTCCGCCGTCCCAATCGCCGCCAGGTCTCCATCCCCCTGGTAGGTAAAAACGATCCGGTCCGGCTGTACCCGCTTGAGCCCCGTTGCAACCGCCGGCGGCCTCCCGTGAGCACACTCAATAATATCACAATTCATATAATCATACAGCAAAACGGCACAGCCCACAGGTGCCGTACCAATCGTCCGCTCACGAATTCCCAATTCGTCGATGACCTCTGCAACCAGCCGATGCACAATCCCGTGCCCGCAGCCGGGACAGTAGTGCGTCAGTACATTCCTGAGAGTTTTCGGACGCCGAAATTCCATTTATCTTTTCCTTTGAGTCTTTCTCCTCTCGGAGGGTACTGAGGCAAGATGACGGATTTGCTCCAGAATCTCCTCTTCAGACGGATACCATCCGCCGCCTTTGCCCAAAAAGGCAACAGGCCGCCGGCATTCAATGGCCAGTTTTACATCTTCGATAAATTGTCCGTGGCTCATTTCCACAACCAGAAATGAGCCGGCTTTTTCCGCCACCCGCCTGTAGACTTCGACAGGAAAGGGCCAAACACACAAAGGACGTATCAGGCCGGCTTTCAGACCGTCTCGGCGAGCTCGTTTGACAGCTCCTTTGGCCACTCGACCGGAAATGCCGTACGCCGTGACAATTACTTCCGCATCCGCCGTCTCAAACTCCTCATACAGAGATATCTCCCGCAGCATCCTCTCGTACTTTTCCTGAAGCCGAAGGTTGTGCTGAACAAGGGCATCTGGAGGGTGCAGAAACAGCGTGCGAATCACACGAGGAGCCCTGCCCCGACAGCCGTTTAAAATATAATCCTTCGGCGGCAGACTGAAAATCGGACGATAAGGATGGGCATCCACCGGCTCGGCCATCTGTCCTAAAATCCCATCCCCCAGAATCATCACCGGATTGCGGTAAAAATCTGCATAATCAAACGCATTCAGGGTCAAATCATACAGTTCCTGCAGCGTCGCCGGCGTCAGAACAATCAGACGATAATCGCCGTGTCCTCCGCCTTTGACGGCCTGAAAGTAATCCCCCTGAGAAGCCCGGATATTTCCCAGCCCCGGTCCGCCTCGCTGCATATTCACAATCACACAGGGAAGCTCCGCAGCGGCAATATAACTGATTCCCTCCTGCTTGAGACTGATGCCCGGCGAGGATGAACTGGTCATACAGCGCGCACCGGCCGCCGAAGCCCCAAAAAGCATATTCACGGCCGCAATCTCACTTTCGGCCTGTACAAATACGCCCCCAACCTGCGGCATCCGCCAGGACATCCGCTCCGGCACCTCATTTTGCGGTGTGATCGGATAGCCCGCATAAAACCGGCACCCCGCTTCAATCGCGGCCTCTACCAGCAGTTCATTCCCTTTTAAAAGAATTTTTTCCGACATCCTCTTGGGCTACTCCGTCGCCCCTCCGGAATCCTCTTTGGTGTCATCCCTGCCCTCAAAAATCTCGATCGCCATATCGGGACACATTCGACCGCACATGGCACAGTAGGTGCAGCGGGCCGGGTCCGCCAGAACTGCGAATGGATGACCGTGCTCGTTCAAATCCTCCGATATTCGAATGTTCTGATGAGGACAAACCAGCACGCACAAACCGCATCCCTTGCAATGCTCTGCATAAAAGCGAATTTGAGGCATTGGCAAAAAACCTTTCTTTTCGATACAGAAAAATCATATCCGCCGCCTCCTTGTGCGTCAATGGAAATCGAAAAACCTGTCGATGAATCTTATAGACAATCCTCGATTTTTGATTCCTTTAAATCCGAGATCTTATGGGGCCGTGTCCCTGGATAACAAGACAATGCGCAATATCCGGCTTCTATCAGACCGGAAATGCAGCATCTGAAGAGTGCAGGAATCTTCAAAGAGGATTTAAAAAAAAGAAACCGCCCGACTCGGCGGGCGGTTCCTGAAAAAGCATCCCAACCCCAATAAAGATATTACAGTTCTCGGCGCCGTCTCAGCCAGCCGATCAGACCAGTCCCTACCGCCGCCAGCACAACAGCCCCAGGGGCCGGAACGGCATTGACCAGAATCAGCTGGTCCTGGGCATACCCCGAATAGCATCGGCCGTCGAAATATTTCCACAGGGTCATTACCCTCACATTGCCCAGCCCTTTGCCGTACCATTCTCCGCCCCGAGCAACGGCCTGCTCAGCCAGAAGAACATAATCATTCTTCGGACCAATCACAGAAGCATTTTTGAATTCGGCCTCAATATAGTGAATGGCATTCTGCAGCTTGGTCTGGTCGGTCAGACGGCTGTCCCCTTCCATAAACTTCGTAAAAAGAAACGCCGTCCGCGGGTCCAGCGGGTCGGAATTGACGGCATGAAGCGGCCCCTGTCCATAAATACCGCCGGCCCAGTCCATTCCGCCTTTAACCGCAGAGGTCCCAATCACAGCATAGTACGAAGTATTCGGAGTGAATGTCTCCTGATACTCTAGACAGAACGTCGGCAGAATTGTCCCCGCATCATAGCCGCCGAACCCGTCTTCAAGAATCTGAAAAGCATAGGCGGGTGTCGAATCATTCAGCATTTTAATGGTCGGTCCGGCCGGAACCGAAACACTCAATGCGGCCGCAATAAAAATCACTGTTATCTTTTTCATCACTCACACTCCTAAACAAATAAGATACCGTGTTCTTTTGTCTTCAATGCTTCTATATTTTATACCGGAAAGGCACACCGAAAATGTTAGAAAGAAATAAAAAAACCTATTGTAGACTCATTTTTCCCCTCCAGAGGAACGAATGTATCGAAAATAATGTCTGTAGGACTTAGAGAGGCAAAAAACATCTCCAATCGAATTACTTTTATCGGACTTTTAAGAAATAAGTCACCTTGTGAGTTGAAAAACATGAAACTTTTTTATCCCTGAAATTTCCTAAACCGTCCTTTTTAATTTTTGCAACATAAATGAAAATGTCCGATAAAAAGTCAGCAGACAAAACAAAAACAATATTTATGAAGACTATGTGAGGATTCTATAAAGTTTTTCTTGATTCTTACAGCCGTTTGGGATATATTAGGCTTTATCACAATGGGGGCCGGATATGAACCTTTTTTCGAATTTCTTTGATAGTGCTTCCAGCCAGGAGATCGTTTCGTCCTCTCAAAAAGTTCGTGCGTACCGTTTGGTACAGGAGGAACTCAAGAATCGTGCGGAGAATGCCCAAACGGATACCGCCCAATTCAAGAAAAAACGGGCTGCAGAATGTCTCGAAGAAAACCGCCGCTATCTGGGAAATGCTTATCAGGGATTGGCAATTGTTCAGACGGCGGCCCAAAAAGTAAACCAAATCGAAGAAAAACTGCTTCAGATGAAAGAGCTGGCTTACCGGGCCGCCGGAGGCGTCTATGAGCAGGAAGAAATTCTCGCTTTCCAAGACCGGTACAGCGAGCTGCTTTGCGAAATCACGGAAATTGCCGTCAACTTCCGTCCCGGCGGATTTGCAATGCTTTCGTTCACCGGTTTTGGGACGGTGGGAATCGAAATCGAACGGGGACAGAAAATCGAAGTGGACAGTATGGACATGACCGCTTTGGGGCTGGGGCTTCTGCAGGCAGCGGATTTAACCCGCTCGGCCAAGGATGCCTTGACGAATATTGAACTGGCCCTCGAAGAAACAGCCGCCTATAAACAGCATCTGAAAGAATCAGAACAGCTTCTCGAAAAAGCACTGGATATCCTGAACGATGAGCGGGAGGCGATTCTTCCCGCTGTCCAGTCCATTCGGGAGAAATATTCCGCTCGTCAGACCGTTCGGCAGCTCATCAGCGCCCTGGCAGGCAATTCTCCTCTTTTCGCCGCCCTTTATGCAAAAGTTCAGAGCGACCGTGCATCGTTTCTGCTCAGCAATCGAACAGAGGACGAATAAAACCGACCTCATTCCTTTGACCAGATTCGTGTATTCAGATTCAGGTCCTCGACAACCCCTACCGCCAGCTGAATATCTCCAAAATATTCCTGTATGGTCTGGAAATCCAGCAGACTTTGGAAGAGTTTCGGTTCAAACAAAGACCGGTCGAACCAAACAGCCAGATAGAGTTTGGAGTCGGCAAAAGACAAAAAGATTCTGCGTCCGGTCTTCTGGCGAAATTGAAGAATACGCTCCATCAGAGAGGGAGAAAGAATATATCGGGCTTCAATCGGGTCCTGCCCGTACACGACAAACTCTTTTTCAAACCGGGGATCTTCGAGGACAATCAGATTTGGACGAGCCGGATTCAGAGACTGGAGAGTTTTGCCGAATCGCCCCAACACCCTTTCGGCCGTATCCGGCAAAACAAAGGTTTTGGTTCGAAAATGTTTGGAAAAGTCGGCAATAAAAAAAAGACCGCGGAAAATCGTGTGAACGGTCGTCGTTTTGCCGCTCCTCTGGATATGCTGGGCCAAAATCTCCGAGAACTCAATCTGGGTCTTGCCGACCCGTCCCCAGACCCGATCATCCCCCCTATAAAGGTTCGGCCTTGTCTGAAACAGCTCAGAACGCAGAAAATCCTCCTGAGCAATTTTCCCTTTGGGGTCATACTGCAGACCAGGCTCCAAAAAACAGACCAGACGGCGGATAACCCGTTCTTTGAAATCTCTTTGATAACCCAATCCCAGAACCACAAGAAACCCGACGACCAGTAAGAGCGTCACCAGCAGCGGCACTATCACGGCTGCCGGCTCTTCCGTGAGAGCGAATAAAGGCCCTGCCCAAAAAAGTCCGACCCCCACAAGCACCACCAAACCGATCCCCAACCCTCTCAAAATGTGTTTCCGCCGTTGTTCCAACACCGCCAAATCCGGAAGAAGGGCCTGTTCGTAAAAGGTCTTCATTTCCTCAAAAGTTTTCACCCTCACACCCCCTGCTTACGTTTGACCGAATGAGGCCTTCGGAACCGCCCGCTCAGATGCCTCGATTTGAAAAAGTTCCTGACACCTAAAGCCGAACAGGGCTGCCAGCAGATTCGTTGGAAACATCTCCACAGCATTGTTGTAATCGGTCACAGCGGCATTAAACGCACGCCGTGCCGCCGAAATCTGCTCTTCCAGCTCATTCAGCGTCCGCTGCAGATGCAGAAAATTCTCCGAGGCCTTCAGGTCCGGATACCGTTCCGCAACAACGCGAACGACGCTGACCAGCTGCGTCATCAGGTTGTCGAGGTTTACCTTCTGCTCCGTCGAAAGAGTCTCTTTCATTGCCTGTGCCCGCAGCTCGCTGACTTTCTCGAACAGCTGCCGTTCGTGTTCGGCATACCCCTTGACCGCCGCAACAAGGTTCGGCACGAGGTCCCACCGCTTTTTGAGCATCGCATCCATCGTCCCGAAGATATTGCGGATTTGGTTGCGTTTGGAAATCAGGGAATTGTATCCCCCAATTACAAACATCAGCAGCAAAAACGCAGGCAGCCCAAAAAGCAAGAAACACATCAGCAGCTCCTTACTTGTCCTTTAATCCCGAGAAACCATACCGCCTTTTTCTTACTCCGTCAATCAAAAGAGGGGTTCCCCCCCTGCGGCTGTTTCAAAAATCTTTGAATTTCCCAAGCCATTCTCATTCTTGTAAAATCCCTTTTTTTATGCTATAAGGGAAAGGACATCCGTGACAGATAAAAACCTAACGTACGAATTGACAGGACCTTAGAATGAGTCAGACGCTCACCTACAAAATCTTGCAGCAGCATCTGGTTGAAGGAAAACTTCAGCCGGGTGAACCCATCGGCATCCGAATTGACCAAACTCTCACACAGGACGCCACGGGGACTACGGTCTTTTTGCTGTTTGAGTCCATGGGGCTTGCCCGTGTTCGGACAGAGCTGTCAGTCAGTTATGTGGACCACAATACGGCTCAGTTCGGACCCGAAAACCACAACGACCACCTCTACCTGCAAAGCATCGCCCGCAAAGTGGGAGTTTATCATTCCCGTCCCGGCAACGGCATCTGCCATCAGGTCCATCTCGAACGGTTCGGCAGACCGGGCGCAACCCTGCTGGGCAGCGATTCCCACACCCCCACCTGCGGCGGACTGGGAATGCTGGCCATCGGTGCCGGTGGGCTCGATGTCGCCTCCGCCATGGGCGGCGGGGCCTTTTATCTGACTTGTCCAAAGATCATCGGCGTGCATCTGACCGGACGGCTTCATGATTGGGTTTCCAGCAAGGACATTATCCTCACCCTGTTGAGCATTCTAAGCACAAAAGGAAACGTGGACTGCGTGATTGAATATTTCGGGCCCGGTGTGCAGACACTGACGGTCCCTCAGCGGGCTACCGTGACCAATATGGGTGCCGAACTGGGAGTGACAACCAGCATTTTCCCCAGCGACGAAATGACCGAACAGTTTCTGGCCGCCCAGAACCGGCCGCAGCACTATCGGCCGCTGGCCGCCGACCCGGATGCTCACTACGACCGCATTATTGAAATCAACCTATCCAAACTGGTTCCGATGGCGGCCTGCCCCTCCTCGCCGGATAATGTTGTACCCGTAGAGGAAATTGCCGGACGGAAAATCCATCAGGTCGTCATCGGCAGCTGCACCAACTCCAGCTATACGGATTTGATGATTGCCGCCGAAATCCTCAAAGGGCGGAAAATTGACCCGTCCGTTGAGTTCGGCATCGCCCCCGGCAGCCGTCAGGTGCTTCAGATGATTACGCGCAGCGGGGCCCTGGCCGACCTGCTGGCCGCCGGCGCACGCCTTTTGGAAAGCGCCTGCGGCCCCTGCATCGGGCAGGGCTTTTCTCCGGGCGACGGCACCGTCACCCTGCGAACCTTCAACCGCAATTTCGCCGGACGAACCGGAACAAAGGGCGACCAGTGTTATCTGGTCAGCCCTGAAACGGCGGCGGCCTCGGCCATCATGGGGGAAATTACCGACCCGCGCAGTCTCAAAGAGATGATTGGGCTGCGGTATCCGGCCGTCAAACCCCCGAAGGAATATCTGATTGACGACAGCATGATTGACCCGCCTCTGCCGCCGGAGGAAGCGGCAAACGCCGTAGTCATCCGCGGACCTACAATTGTTGTCCCCGAATCGCCCAGGCCCCTGCCCGAAACGCTGACCGGACAGGTTCTTCTCAAGTGCGGAGATAAAATCACAACCGACCACATTATGCCGGCCGGCGCCTTCCTGAAATACCGGTCGAATGTGCCGGAATATTCCAAGTACGTCTTCAACAGTTTCAATGAGGAAGGCAAGCCAACCTTTGCCCAGCGCTGTCTGGCCCTGAAAAAGCAGGGCCTGTGCGGCATTGTCGTCGCCGGCGAAAGTTACGGTCAGGGCTCCAGCCGCGAGCACGCGGCACTGTGCCCGATGTATCTGGGACTGCGGGCGGTTTTGGCCAAATCCATCGAACGCATTCACCGGGCCAACCTGATTAATTTCGCCATCGTGCCGATTGAGTTCGCCGACCCGGCGGATTACAACCGAATCCAGCCGGACGATATGCTCGAAATCCCGGATCTGACCGGGGCAATCCGCAGTGCCAATGAGGTGGAAATCCGCAACCGTACACAGGAATTTTCCTTCAAAGGCCGCCTGGTCCTCTCTCACCGGGACCGGGAAATCCTGCTGGCTGCCGGTCTGCTCAACTATGCCAAGAAGAAGGCCATGCCGTCATGAACCAAAAACAGCGTATCATTACCTTGTTTGGAACCAGCCGGGCCGACGAACAGGACGAGGTCTTCCGCACCGCCGAGCAGATGGGGGCCCTGCTGGCCCGCAGCGGCTATGCGGTCGCCAACGGCGGCTACGGCGGCGTGATGCTGGCTTCCGCCCGCGGGGCGGCCTCTGTCGGCGGACGGGTCATCGGTGTAACCTGCCGCGCCTTCAAGCGAAGCCCGAATCCCTATCTGACCGAAGAAATTCCGACGGACACCCTTACGGAGCGGCTGGCTTCGCTGATTCGGCTCGGCAGTGCCTATCTGGTTTTCGCCGGCGGGACCGGCACCCTGCTCGAGTTGGCGGACGTCTGGGAACACAAAAACAAAGGGTTTCCGGGAACCGACAAGCCGATCATCCTGATGGGAAATTTCTGGCAGCCGCTGGTGCAGATGATGGCCCAGGCCGACCCCAAAAGCACCCGCTGCCTCCGAACCGCCGAAACCCCTTCAGAAGCCCTGACTATTCTTCAGCAAGAGGGACTCCGATGAAACACAGACTGATTCTTTTTCTGGCTTGGCCGGCAATGGCCCTCGCGCAGGCCGCTGCGGGAGCGGAAAGCACCAAAACTCGCCCCCTGCCCGAAGGGCTGGAGCTGCGGCAGGTGGAAGGGATCGCCCGACTCAATGAAAAAACGAAGGCCTGGCGGTTCAGCCCGCTTACAACACTCACCAGCCGCGGCCTGACGATTGCCCCGGAAACGGAACTGACCATCCTGCCTTCCGGGGCACTCGAAAAAATCCTCTCCTATGCCGGAACGGAAAATCAAGTTCAGGTTCGCATCGATGCCGTCGTAACGCAATACCAAAACGGCAACTTCCTCTTTATTTTTGATGCGGCCCCTCTGAAGAGCTCCTCCGAGGCCGACAAACAGCCGGACAGTCCCAAACCCACGGAAGCAGAGATGAAAAATGTCCTGCGGGCAGCCGCTGACCCCAATGAATCCTCTGTAATTCCGCCGGATATTCTCAAGCGAATGAAGCCGGCTCAGAAAACCGATTTTGCCCGAATGGCGCAGACGGCCCCCGCCGCCGTCAAAGAAGATACGATGCTTGTGAGCCGAACCGGACGCTTTGTCCGCCTTGGTCCGGCGGGCGAGTTCGTGCTGGACGGCTTCGGAAGAAACGTATCCGAACAGTCTTTCGTCCTGCTGCCCTGCCGAACGCTCGAGCAGGTAGAGCAGCAGCACAAGCAGTCGCTCGAACGCCTGCGGTTCCGCGTATCCGGCGTGCTGACCACCTTTCGCGGACGAACCTTTCTGCTCCTTCAGGGGGCCGCCCGAACCTTTACACACGGCAACTTTACTCCGTAATCTTTTCTGTCAGGAGCGTTTGTGTGAGCGGAACACTGGACTCCATTCTGCTGATTTCCGGACAGCCTGACTTTGAGGCCAAAAGCCGACGCCTGCTGGAAGAACATTCGATGCGGGCCTTTCTGGAGGGAAAGCACAGCCTGGCCGAGTCTGTTCGTCAGATTGTCGCTGATGTCGGGCGGCGCGGGGATGCGGCCTTGTGCGAATACAGTGAACGGTTTGACCGAGTCCGCCTGTCGCCGCAGGAGTTTCGCATCCCGCCCAAAGACCTCGAAAAGGCGCATAGACAGCTGCCCCCCGACCTGCTGAAATCCCTCCGCAAGGCCGTCCGGAATGTCCGCAAATATCAGTCGGAGATTTTCATCGGACGAAAAAACCGCCACCTCGGCATCCGCTATCTTCCGTTGGAGCGGGTTGCCGTCTGTGTACCCGGCGCCAGCGCCCCCCTGCCGAGCACCCTGATTATGACCGCCGTGCCGGCACAGGTGGCGGGCGTCAAAGAAATTGCCGTCCTCTCCCCGCCCCGCTGGCAGGGAAGCATCCATCCGGTCATCCTCGGCCTGTGCCGGGAATTGGACATCACAGAGGTTTACCGGCTGGGCGGAGCCCATGCCGTTGCGGCGCTGGCCTTTGGGACTGAAACCATTCGCAAGGCCGATAAAATTGTCGGACCCGGCCACGATGTCGTCCAGCTGGCCAAAAAGGAGGTCTTCGGGCTGGTGGACATTGATTCCTTCGCCGGCCCCAGCGATGTGCTGATTGTCGCCAACCGCCAGGCCAATCCCGACTGGGTGGCCGCCGACATGCTCAGCCAGGCCGAACACAATCCCGGCGCCGGGATTGTTGTAACCGATTCACCGGATTTTGCCCGAAAAGTGCTCGCAGCCCTCGAAGAGCAGCTGCCTCAGCTGGACCGGGCGGAAGGCACACAGCGGTGTCTGCTCGAATCCAGCGGCATCCTCGTGTTCCCGTCGATGGAGGCGGCGATTGACTGGGCAAATGAATTCGCCGCCGAACATGTTCAGGTTCAGTGCGGCCGGCAAAGCCGTGCTGTCGCCCGCCGGCTCCGGAATGCCGGCGCTGTCTTTGTCGGCCCCTATTCGCCGGTGGCCGTCGGCGATTACTGGGCCGGACCCAGCCATACCCTGCCGACACGCCAGACCAGCCGATATTTCAGCGCCCTGACCAGCAACGATTTTGTCAAATCCGTCAGCTGGATTGAATACACAGAAGACCAGCTTCGCCGCAGCGCAGAGGATATCATCCGGCTGGCTCAGACGGAGGGGCTGGATGCCCATGCCAAAAGCATTCAGAAACGCCTGCGCAAACAGCCGCCAAAGAAAGGATAAGCTATGGACCGAACAGAACAGGCCGTCTGTTTATTCCAGAAAGGATACAACTGTGCTCAGGCGATTCTGGCCGTCTGGTGCGAACGGTTCGGGCTTCCGCAGGAAACCGCCGTTAAACTGGCCGGCGGATTGGGCGGCGGCATCGGACGAAACGGGGAAACCTGCGGCGCCCTCACCGGTGCCGTTCTGGTGCTCGGCCTGCGCTACGGCACAGCCGACCCTCTGGACAAGAACACCAAATACGACCTGTACCGCAGGACGCGGGAGCTGATGCATCGCTTCAAAGACCACGCCGGCTCGCTCTACTGCCGACAGCTGCTCGGCTTCGATATGGCCACTCCGGAAGGGCTGGCCGCCTCGCAGAAACCGGGCGCCTTTGACGAATGCCCTCAGTTTGTCCGCATCGCCGCGGAATTACTGGACAAAATGCTCGAATAAGAAAGGAGCCGAACATGCCGCTGAAAAAACACATTATTCTGGGTGTACACATTACAGATCGAATTCATCATGTGGATTCCGTCCAGCATCTCTTGACGGAATACGGCTGCAGCATCCGGACCCGCCTGGGCCTGCACGAAGCGGAGGCAGGCTTTTGTTCCCCAAACGGGCTGATTCTGCTCGAAATGACCGATGATGAGAAAACCGCTGATGAACTGGCGGCCAAACTTAATAAAATCGAAGGCGTCGAAGTCAAAAAAATGCTGTTTAACCACTCCTAATGATTGTGGCCTTTGCGGATGCTTACGGATAATATTCTCGACCTGATCGGCAACACCCCCCTGATTCAGCTGCGGGGCGAGCCCATCTATGCCAAGGCGGAGTTTCTTAATCCAGGCGGGAGCATCAAGGACCGCGTCGCCCTGGCCATGCTCGAAGGGGCCGAGCGGGACGGCAAGCTCAAACCCGATTCCATCATCGTCGAACCCACCTCCGGCAATACGGGCATCGGCATAGCCCTCGTCGGTCGGCTGAAGGGCTACAAAGTCCGCATCGTAATGCCCGAAAATATGAGCATCGAACGCAAGAAACTCATCAAAGCCCTCGGAGCCGACTTGATTTTGACTCCCGCCGAAAAAAGCATCGCCGGCGCCGTCGAAACGGTCGAACAGATGCAGATTGAAAACCCCCGCGTCTTTGTTCCCCAGCAGTTCAAAAATCCAGACAATCCCCGTATTCATTATGAACAGACAGCCGTGGAACTATGGCGGCAGATGACCGGCGATATTGCCTGTTTTGTCGCCGGCGTCGGCAGCGGCGGCACACTCCAGGGCATCGGACGATTCCTGCGGGAGCACAAATCCGATGTACGAATCGTCGCCGTCGAACCCAAAGACGTATCCGCACTGCTGGGGCACGAACCCGGCCTGCATCAGATACAGGGCATCGGCGACGGCTTCATTCCGGACATTCTGGATGTTTCTTTGGTGGATGAAGTCATCGAAGTCACCGATGAAGATGCCATTGAAACCACTCGGCAGCTGAGTATGAAGCATGGCCTTCTGGTCGGCATCTCCTCCGGAGCCAATGTCTGGGCAGCCAGACAGATGGCGGCTCGAATCAAAGGAAATATCGCAACGGTATTGCCGGATCGTGCCGAGCGATACTTCAGCACCGCCCTGCTGTAAAAGGAAAACCAATGGACTACCAAACCCTGAAAAATCGGCTGCTCGAATTCCGCCGACAGCGGGACTGGGAGCAGTTTCACGACCCGAAAAATCTGGCGGAAGGGCTGATTATTGAGGCGGGCGAACTGCTGGAAAACTTTCTGTGGAAGCAGCCCGCCGACTGCAGACACTTGACACCAACAGAGCGGAAAAGGGTGGAAGAGGAAATCGGCGACATCTTCGCCTTTTTGATTTATTTATGCTGCGAGCTGAACATCGACCCCTTCGAAGCCGCCCGCCGAAAAATCGAAATCAACGAGCAGAAATACCCGGTCGAAAAATCCAAAGGAAAAAGCACCAAGTACAAAGACTTATAACCTCTCCGCCAGTCCTTTCAGGAGGATCGAAAAACAGGAACAGCATCTGGTCTTTCCACATCCCTTTTCCCTCAGGAGGATGAATGGGCTGAAGCCCCGGCAGGAGCAGATTCTTTGGATGGATTTTTTGTATCATAATACTTCAGGGCTTCCCGAACCATGGGTTTAAATTCCTCTTCGAGCTTCCACGGCTTGGTGATGAACTTGTAGATGTGCCCTTCATTAATCGCCGTCAGCAAAGTCGTAATCTGGGTATAGCCGCTCAAGACCATCCGGACAATATCCGGATACAGCTCCCGCACTTTGCGGAGCAGCTCCAGGCCGTTCATCTCCGGCATCCGCATGTCGGTCACGATTACATGCACTTTGTTCTTCTTGAGAATCTCGAGGGCTTCCGCCCCGCTGTTGGCAAACAGGCAGCGGTATGGTTCATCCATCAGACCTCGCCGCAGCGACTGCAAAAGCCGCACTTCATCATCCACAAACAGAACGGTAGGGTTTTCCATATCTCACCTCTTATTTCAGTGTTACCGGTTTGACACAGAATGATATTCGGACTGCTCCTGTGAAATCCGGTCTGTCGTCTCTTTCGGACCTTCCCGAGGCAGCTTAATAGTAAATTTCGTCCCTTTTCCGACCTCACTGTCCACCAGAATCTGTCCCTGATGTTTGCTTACCACAATATCATACGAAACACTTAACCCAAGTCCGGTACCTTTTCCGGCGGGCTTGGTTGTAAAAAACGGGTCAAAAATCTGGGAACGAATCTCGAGAGGGATTCCCGGGCCGTCATCTTCAATCTCACAAACCACAAAATCTCCCTCCTCCCGCGTTCGGATGTAAATATGCCCGGGTCCCTGACGATTCTGCGAACGGATGGCCTGAGCCGCATTGACCAGAATATTCAGGAAAACCTGATTGATCTGCCCGGGATGGCAATGAATTTTGGGGAGCGTCCCCAATTCGGTGACTACCTCCATATCATACTTGATTTCATTGCGGGCCACCACAAGGGTGCTCCGGATGCCGTCATTGATGTCATAATCGCCCATCTCCGTACTCTGGTCAATCCGTGAGAAATCCCGCAAATTCTGAATGATGCTGGTAACCCGCTGAAGACCTTCCTGCGACTCTGTAAAGAGGTCCTGAATATCCGCAAGAATAAAATCAATTTTCTTTTCCTGACGATATTGGCGGATTTCAAGCAGTTTTTCCAGTACCGGCGGATACGGATTCTCCTCCAGCACTTCACATACCTGTTCATAAAGTGCCAACAGACCTTTCAGCTTCGTCAAATAGGTCTGAAGGGTCTCAAAATTGCTGGCCACAAACCCCACGGGTGTGTTCATTTCATGAGCCACACCCGCCGCCAGATGACCGATGGAGGCCATCTTCTCGCTTTGAACCATCTGGGCCTGAGCTTTCTGAAGCTGTTTGTGAGCTCTGGCCAGCTCCTCAAGGGCTTTTTGCGTCTGAATCTGATTTTTCTTCCGCTCAAGAGCAAAATAAATCGACTTGGTCAGAGAGGCCTGATTGAATTCTCCTTTGGCCAGATAATCCTGTGCTCCATAGGACATCGCCGTCAAATCCGCCGTTTTGTCATCCTCACCTGTAATAACAATAATGGCGGTGGCCGGATACTGCCGATTAACCTGATCCACCATCTCCAGGCCGTTCCCATCCGGCAGATGCAGGTCCAGCAAAAGAACATCGAAAGGACGCTGGGCCAGATGCTCGAGCATCGTCTGCTTGGTTCCTGCACAAACAATGCAGTCATCCGCCCGTCTCATCCGACTCTTTTCGAGCATTTTCCTCAAAAGAGTCCGACAAGTCGGGTCATCATCCACAATCAGGACGGAAAGAGACCGGCTTCCACAGCCCCGTGAAGAACCGCCCGAAGAACCGCAAAGCAGCTGAGTACTCGTCTGCTCCATCCGCTGTCTGTCCTTTACTGAGCCGATTTGACCTGTTCAATCCAGTCGGGCTGAGTCAAAAAGGCGCTCAGACGTTCAAAGGCCTGACGAATCTCTTCAAACATAGCATCGGCCTTTTCCATCTGATTGTTTTTGGCTGCCAGCTCGAGGGCAAAGGCCTTTTCCGCCAGTTCCGCCGCCGCCATGTTTCGGGCCGTCCCTTTGATTCGATGGGCCAGCAGCTGGACATTCGCTACATCCTTCGACTCCACCGCCTGCTGAAGCTGCTGAAGCACCGAAGGTGTTTCCTCCAGAACCGTCTGGGCCACCACCTGCAGAATCTCCGGGTCATCGCAGATTTTGGACAAGTCCTCCCATCGAATCAGAGGAACAGTCTTGGCAACCGGGCTTTGCGACGCAGTTTCTTCAGGGCTGCCGATAGCGTCCCGGCACAAATCCGTCAATTGTTCTACCTGCGACCGAATCTGGTCTACTTGTTTGTCCATATCATCGTCCTTTCCGGAAAGATATTTATAGAGCACTTCTTTGAGTTTTTCGCGGTCAATGGGCTTTTGCAGATAGCCGTTGCAGCCGGCAGCCAGACATTTCTTTTCATCTTCTTTCATCGCATGGGCCGTCAAAGCGATAATCGGTATGGTACAGCCCCTTTCACGCAGCAGCCGCGAGGCATCGTAGCCGTTCAGAACCGGCATCTGCATGTCCATAAAAATCAAGTCGAACTTCCCCTCCTGAACCCGTTCGAGAGCCTGCTGACCGTTTTCCACAATCTCCACCTCCAGCCCCATTTTCTCCAGCAGCAGACGAATCAGGGCCTGGTTACCCTTGGCGTCTTCCGCCACAAGGATTCGTCCCTTCAGCGGTCCCTTCTGCGGCTTGGATTTTTCCTGCGCGAGTTCCCTGGCCACTGATTCGGAATGGTCATAGCGGTTCATCACCGGCTGGTCTTTGACATTGACACCGGTCGGCAGAATGATGGAGAAGACCGACCCTTTGCCCACCTCGCTTCGCACCTCCATATGACCGCCCAGCAGATGCACAAGCTGTTTGGTAATCGTCAGCCCAAGTCCGGTTCCGCCGTACTTACGGGTTGTGCTGCCGTCGGCCTGGGTAAAGGCCTCAAAGATCTTGTCAATCTTGTCTTCGGGAATTCCGATACCGGTATCCTCCACATCAAACCGGATATAATCCGCCTCATCCTGCCTCTGAATGTAAACATTGACAAAAACATGGCCGGACTCGGTGAACTTAATGGCATTGCTGACCAGATTCACTAGACACTGACGGACCCGTACCGGGTCGGAATAAATCATCACCGGCAAATCACTGCACTGGAGAATCTCGAAATCCAACCCCTTATTCAGGGCCATCGGACGAAGCAGAGAATTGAGGTCTTCGAGGAACTCCCGCAGGGATATCTCCACGATTTCGGTATTCAGTTTGCCGGCTTCAATTTTTGAGAAGTCCAGAATATCATTAATCAGCTGCAGCAGCATTTTTCCGTTGTTGAGAATCAGCTGGATGTATTTGCGATGCTCAGGACTGATGCCGGGTTCTTCATTAAGCACATCGCTGAAACCGATGATGGAGTTCATCGGTGTGCGGATTTCATGGCTCATATTGGCCAAAAATTCGCTCTTGGCCCGGCTGGCCTCCTGGGCCTGTTTGGCCAGCAGATTGGCCTTTTCCACCGCCAGTTCAAGCTGCCGGTTGCTCTGTTTAAGCTCCGCCGTGCGCTCATTGACCATTTCTTCCAGATGGTCCCGATGCTGAATCAGTTCAATCTGGGCTTTCTGCCTTTCTTCAATCTCCTTCTGAATCTGATCGAGCATTCCGTTGAAGGCCTCAATCAGAATCCCCACTTCATCCCGGCTGGTCAGTGCGGCCCGGACGGAATAGTCCTTCCGTTCTGAAACCTGCCGGGCCACTTGCGCCAGAGCCAGAATCGGACCCGAAATCAGATGCTGCAGGGAGGACGAAAGAATATAAGCCACAACGGCCGCCAGCAGAAGAATGCACAAGTTGATGACGGCGCTGCGCTGGAGGGATTCCCGAAGCGGCTGCAGGTTTGAACAGAGAATAATGCGGCCGATCGGCTCATTTTCCAGAACAATTTTCTGAGAAAGAATTAAAAAGGTGTCCGTGAAATAATATTCTTTCTCCGACAGTATTTTCAGGTCAATTCCAAAACATTTCAGTCTTTCCATCCCCCCGTGTTCATGTTTCTGGTGTTCAAGTCCCTGATAGAAATCCGTAAACAGTTCATCATTGCGATCCAGCACACAGACATATTCAATGGTCGGCTTGACCCGGAATATCTGCAGCGTATCCTGAGCCCCATTCACATCATTGAACTGCACCGCCGCCTTGCAGTTCTCCGCCGCAATCTGGGCCTGGACCCGCAGGTCCTGAATCAGCCCCTGCCGCTGCACCTGACGGTCCCAGAGCAGAAAGATTCCGCCGGCCAGAATCAATGCGGCCAGCGAGGTGCCCATAATCACACTGGTAATCTTTCGCCGGATCGTCCAGCGGAAGCAGCTCAGAGGAAACAACCGCTTCAGTACATCCACGTTGGAGCGAACCTTACTTTCCATTTGATTCTTTCTCCTGAATCACTCGACGTGCCAACTTCAACAGCTGTGAACTGATTTTCAGACCCTGTTTTTCAGCCTGAGTCAGATGAATCTCAAATCGAACCTTGTTCTCCTCCTTCACGAAAACAATGATGCCTTTGAAATTAAGAAACCCCTCCGCCTCTCCGACCGTCAGGATAGGAAACGACTGGACCTGCTGGAGATGTTCCGCCAGCCAGTTTTTTTCGGAATTGCAGTAAAACAGAACGTGACAGCCGCGAATTGTCTCCCCCTGCTCATGCCAATACTGCTCGACAGCCGCCTGTTTGTCGGAAACCTTTTTCGCATAAGCCGCCATTCCGGGAACAAAAATCAGTTTCAGAGGGCGGTCTTTGATTTTTTTGTCCATCAGCGGCTCAAAGGCCTTGCCGAACGGATTCTCTCCGACAATACCGACCTGCATCGGCGGCGGGGATGAATCATTCGCTCCTCCATTCTCCATCTTCTCCGCAGGCCATTCCGTGAACTTCATAAAATTGTAAATAAATGCCGCTTTCACCTGATACTCCACTTCCTCCGGGGACTTGCCCGATTCCGTCATCGCCTGGCTTAACAAAACGCCTCCCGGCAGTCCGACAGGCGTATCGGCGGTGCTTTTTGCTCCTTCCAGAAGGCCCAAAAGGAAAAAGACCGCCCAAACAATTCCAGCCCGCCTTCGCGCAGCCGCCGAAGCTGCTGCGGGAACGCCGTCTGCTCTTGGGTGTTGATTCCATTCAGGTTTTAAGCATCGCTTTGACGGCATTCGATGCTTGACCCTTTCAGAAATTCCTTCTTTTAACCTTTCACGGATTCAACTCGGGCTCCCATCGGCTGTCTCGCAAGTCCGAAAACATCATTAACACATTTCTTAACATCTTTGGACTTTGGACATTTCGACATCTTCGTTTATCAACTTAATGGGCAAATCCCCCGGGGCAAATTTCTTCAAAAAACGGCATAAATATTTAGCAATCAGATACTTAAGACAAACCGAACCCCGCAAATATTTTCGGATAACTTTCGAAGTCTTTTATCGGACGTATCAGATTGCCGAGAAAAGTTCAGTCTGGACGGCCGGAAAGAACTTTTGAGGTTCGACTGAGGTGATTCAGGTGGAGCTGGTGAAATTGATTATTTTTATCCAGAAGATTGCAGAGCAGCCGCATCTGTGAGAAAAACAGTTCCATCAGGGCAAGGTTAGCTTGAGCCGTCGCACGGGTATAACCCGGCAGAACGACAAAAAGATACCCAACAGGAAAACGTTCCGTGTACAGTTCGCTTCCTATCAGACAGACGCCTCCCATCGAGCCGAGAACAGGGTCCTGGCCGTCTTCAATGTGTTCACAATAGGACAAAAGGGCCTGCGGGTCCGGAAAATGATGCTGAAAACGAGTCCGGTCATCCGTCCAGATTTTCCGCTCCGGCCCCACCAAGACCAGCCACGGACCGTCCTCAGGCACCTCCGGCAGAATCAGTCGGGCCAGCTGCTCGATAAAAAACTGACTGGATGAGAAAAGCGAATCGTACAGGTCTTCCATAAGCATATCCTCTGCATACAAACGATGAATGCCTCGGCAAAAAGAGAGGACAGCTTTTCCTGCAGAATAAAAAAATAAAGAAAAATGAGAAAAAAATGGGAACGGAGATGTGTTATAAGACGTTTTGTGTGGAGTGATTGGAACCTTTCCCAGGGCCCGGCTTGCTCTTAAACTTGACCATCCGGACCTGATTGCCCTTGGAATTATACTGGACTTGGTCCATAAACGAACGAATCAGCAGGACTCCGCGTCCGGAACATTTATACAGGTTTTCCGGCTCTCGCGGGTCAGGAAGGGCATCCGGCTGAAAGCCCGGCCCTTCATCGGCAATGGAAATCTCGAATCGGCTGGGCGTAATGGAATATTGGACATGAATTTTTTTACTCGGGTCCCCCTGATTGCCGTGCTGAATCGCATTGACAAAGGCCTCCTCCAGAGCCAAATGGATGGCAAACAGGTCCTCTTCACCGAATCCCTTCCGCACAGCTTCCTGAAGAAGTTCGCCGCAAAGACGCTCCGCCGCCTCCATTGTTCCGGGCAGTTCAAGTTGTGTCGGCGAACATTCAGGATTGGCTGCCATAAACCTTTCCTTTTGGACGGCTTCTTCTCAGGACGGCAGAAACCCAAAAAACTCTTAGACCAATCCCTCCAGGGCTTCCTGACGGGTTGGATAAATGTCAAAGACCTTGTCGAGCCGGGTAATTTTGAAGATTTCGTAAATCTTCGGCTGGATACCGCACAGACGGAGAATGCCCTCCGACTCATAAATCTTTTTACTCAAGCGGATCAGAAGCCCAAGGACAGAACTGGTCAGAAAACGGACCTGTGAAAAATCCACCACCAGCTTAATCGGATTATTTTCTTCAATCAGGGGCAGGAAAGAACTTTCCAGCGCCTGGATTTGCGATTCTTCGAGAATTTTTTCATCGACAAGCGTTGCCACAATCACATCGCCGCCGACATAGTCAATTGTCATATTGGGACTCTTCTGGTCCATAAAACCTCCCATATCATTTCATTTGCCGGAATCCTATGTTATCCCCCCTGTGATGTCAAGCATGCACTCAAAAAACCGGAACAAATCCTATCTAAGAACATAATTTTAAGATATTTATATTTATAGATATACAGGAGCCATATCGTCCCTTATAAACCATTCTTATTGGCTCATGCCCCCCAAAAACCATCTTTTTTCTTTTATCGATAATTTTACTCTTGCAAGTCCTGAACATTTATTGATAATAAACCTATAGATTTGTGAGATTCCGATTTATCTGAAAAAGAGTTTTGCAATCAATGAATGTCAATAAATAAACCAGAAATCACAGGAGGTTTCGTTATGAAAATCAGCAGATCAACAGGGTATGCTCTTATTGCGGTAGGTTATATCGCTCAAAATTACAAAGAGGGTGCTGTGCTGGCGGCGCGGATTTCGAAAGAATACAATATTCCTCTGGAATACCTCTTAAAAATCCTCCAGCAGCTGGTTCGGGCAAATGTTCTTCGAAGCAAACGCGGGCCTCGCGGCGGCTTCTTCCTGGCTCGCCCGGCCGAAAACATCTCCCTGCTGGAAATCATTGAAGCCGTGGATGGTCCCCTGCTCACACATCTGCATCTTGCGGAACAGACCAACAATGCCCCGTTCAGCGTAAAAATGGAAGAACTTTGCCGGAAAGCCACCGAAGAGGTACGAGCCATTTACGACAAAGCCAAACTTTCCCAGGTACTCGGGCAAATCTCCTAAAAATCAGCAGCAATGGAAATCCGTCAGTTTCAGCAATGGATTCGTGACCGCTATGAAAAGCGGGATCGAGAACGGGGAACTCCGGGAACATTCCTGTGGTTCATTGAAGAGGTCGGGGAGCTGGCAACAGCCCTGGCAGGCAATGACCCGAAGAATAAGGCCGAAGAGTTTGCGGATGTTTTTGCCTGGCTGTGTACACTGGCGAATATTAACGACGTGGACCTCGAAAAAGCCGTTGAAAAATACACACTCGGAAAGGTCGAGGGCTTCAAATAAAACCTGCTGCAGTCGATAAAAAAACTGAAAACCCCAGCCCTTAAAACAGACTGGGGTTTTTTATTCGCTCCGGCCGGCGGTTTTATGTTCTTTCCCGCTCGAACGCAATGTCCGTAAAAGACAGAAAAGAAACAATCCGGTGATGCCTCCGCAGCTGAGCAGCATAAAAAACCATCCATACGGATTCATCTTACGACTCCCGCCCTCGTCGGCGCCAAACCACCCAAACCATCACACACAAGAAGACAAACAGTCCCAGCAGCCCCAGCCGAGTAATCAGAACAAAAGGCCGGTTAGACTGCGGCACATTTCTCATCAGAAAAACATCCACCCAATCCTGCACAAACCAAGTAGCCAGAATCGCCATCAGAAACAACGGCGTCACATATTTGATAATCAGCCGATAAATCCCCGGGATTTGGATATCGGAGCCCGAATGCAGCTCCGTCCAGGCCCGCTCCATTCCGAAAACCCATCCGAACAGCACTGCTTCGACCGTCGCAAAAACCACCAGCCCTACCATCACCCCCCAGAAATCCATCTCGTCCAATACGCCATTTCCATAGAAGAAAATCACGGGCTGGCAGAGCACAAACGTCACAATTCCAAAAAATAAGCAGGCTTCCCGGCGCGTTAGATTGAACTCATCTTCCATAAAGGCGATTGCCGGCATCGCCAGCGAAATCGAACTGGTCACACCGGCAATGAAAAGCAGGAAAAACCACAGAAGCCCGAACACCTGCCCGAAGGTCATCTTCTGCAGAATCAGCGGCATCGTCACAAAACCCAAATCAAAGACTTTTTGGGCCACATCTCGAATGCCCTCGGGCCCTAAAAAAGCATAGGCCGCCGGAATCACCAGACTGCCGCCCAGCACGACTTCGGCAAACTCGTTGGCCGCCGCCGCCGTCAGCCCCGAGAGAGCCACATCATCCTGCTTGCGCAGATAACTGGCATAGGTGAGGATAACACCGAAACCGCAGCTGAGGGTAAAAAAGATTTGTCCGGCCGCCGCCAGCCAGACCCGCCCTTTCAGCAGAGCCGACCAGTCCGGATTCCATAAGAAACCAAAGCCATTATACACCGAGCGTTCCGGATGGGCCGGGTCCGGCGTTCCGAGCATCAGCACCCGAATCACCAGTACGATGGCGATGACAAAAAGCAGCGGCAAAGCCCACTTGCAAAACCGTTCGATGCCCCGCGTAATACCGAAACTGACAATCAGCAGATTCAGTCCAAAGGTCAGCAGAAAAAACAAATAGGCCGTTCCCACGCCGTCAAAATAGGGATTGTTCGCTCCGCCGAGTCCCTGATAGCCCTGCAGAAAGGTCTTCATCGCCTCCTGCGTCGTACAGGCGGCGTAGCGCCCCGTCACGGCAAAAAAACTATATCCCAGCAGCCAGGATTCAATGTAAGTATAATAGGAAAAAATGACGATCGGACCGAAAATCCCGATGACGCCGAAATACTTGATAAAGCGGTTCTTCTGCCACATCGTCTGGAAGATGCCCGGTGCCGTGCTGTGCTCAAAGCCGCCGCCGAACCGCCCAATGGTCCATTCAATCCACATCAGCGGCAGTCCCAGCAGCAGGAATGAAAGAAAATACGGAATCATAAAGGCGCCGCCGCCGTGATTGGCCGCCACTCCCGGAAACCGAAGAAAATTGCCCAGCCCGACCGCACTGCCGGCCACCGCCAGAATCACCCCCCACTTGCTCGTCCAATGCTCCCGTTCCAACCCAAGCCCCTCAAAAACCAAAGGCAATTACGACAAGCCCAACAAAGACAGACTGTCCCGTTCCACAATGCTCCGCAGTTTCTCCCGCGGCACCGTCGGCAGATGGGAGTCCGAAAGCAGTTTATTAAACCCCAAAAGCGTCTCAATGCATGCCCCCGGCCGGGCATAGGGAAATCCGCTTCCGAACAGAAGCTTATCCATCACCCCCGCCTCATACGCCGAAACCACCGTATTGTACACCTGCCAGACCTTCATCGGATTGACGGTCAAATCGGCAAACACATTCTCATGTTTGGCCAGAAGGCAGAGCGTCTGCTCCAAAAACGGCAATCCCATTCGTCCCACAATCATCTTCAAGCCGGGAAACGTTCGTGCCACTTCATCCAGCAGCCAGGGACGGGCGTAATCCAAAACCGCTTCTGATGAATAAGGCGGACAATTATGAAAGAAAACCGGAATCCCCCGCTCCTGACAGAGTTCATAGAGTTCCATCGCCTGGGTGTGCGACGGATGAAACCGGTCTTCTGCACAATATAAAACAATTCCGCGAAGCCCCAAGTCCTCCGTAACATCCTTCAGAATCCTCTTGGAAACTCCGTCTTCAACCGGGTTGAACACAGCAAACCCAATGGCCTTTGGATTGCCGGAAATATACTCGGAAAGATGATGATTCGCTTCTTTCCGCTCGAACCCGCAGCCGGCCAGCACAAAACAGCCGTCAATTTCACGGCAAACCGATCGGTGCTGTTCTGAATCAACCTGTTCTTCCGGACAACTGATATGTGTATGGCAGTCAATAATCATCCCGAATCCTCTTGTTTTGAAACCGGAGCTACAATCCGGCGATATGTTTTTTGAAGTCAACATCTTAGCGCTCTTCTCGACCCCCTGTCAAGAAGAAACAGCGAGATTTTGTCGGCATTTCACCCGCCGTCTTGACAGGTCTTGCTGATGAGGGTACCATACGAGCCGGCTTGGGAAAAGCGAGGATACTGTGGACTGTGCCATTTGCCGAAATCCAATGATCACCCTCGAACTGGACAACGTTGAGACAGATTATTGTCTGGCTTGCCGGGGCATCTGGCTGGACAGCGGTGAGCTGGAACAGCTGCTGGGCGATTCCGGCAAAGCCCAGGAGGTGCTCCGTTCTTTTCAGCCCACAGAAGGCGTTCAGGAAAACTGGCGGCGATGTCCGATCTGCGGAAAAAAGATGGAAAAAGTCCTCGTCGGGCCTGAATCTTCTTCCGTTCTGCTGGACCGCTGCCGAAAGGGACACGGCCTGTGGTTTGACCGCGGGGAACTGGAAGCGGTCCTGCAGATGGGACGATTTGACTCGCAGAAAAAAATTCCCTCTTTTCTGGGCAAAATGTTTCAAAAACCGGAAACAAAATCGAACCCGACTCCCTCTTGACAATAGTATGGAAAAAGAACGAGTTTCTTTTCTGAAAGGAGCCCAACCGTGGCGGCGGCCGTAATGATTCTGCTGTTTGTTGTAATCGGGATTCCGATTCTGCTGGCTCTGTGGGGAATCGGGATTTATAACGCTTTGGTTCAGCTGAGAAATCAGGTGGAGAATGCCTGGTCTCAGATTGACGTGCAGTTAAAACGCCGTCACGACCTGATTCCGAATCTGGTCGAAACCGCCAAAGGATATATGAAACACGAGCGGGAAACCTTTGAAAAAATCACGGAGGCACGCAGCCGGGCCATGGGAGCCAAAAATGTAGCCGAGGCCGCTAAGGCTGAATCCGCCCTCAGCGGGGCTTTGAGCCAATTTCTCCTCGTGGTCGAAAACTATCCTGAACTGAAAGCCAACCAGAACTTCCTGTCCCTTCAGGAAGCCCTAACCAGCACGGAAAACAAAATCGCCTTCGCCCGCCAGGCGTACAACGACCAGGTGCTCTTTTACAACAACAAAATCCAGATGTTCCCGTCGAACCTCATTGCGGGAATGTTCGGATTTGCCAAACGCGACTTCTTTGAAATCGAACAGCCCGCACAGCGAGAAGTCCCGAAAGTGCAATTTTAAAAAATGTGGGAGCAGATTCGAATCAATAAAAGGAACTCCGTCCTGCTGCTGGCAGGAATGGGATTTTTTCTGCTTTCGCTGGGCTTTATCCTCGGCGCCGCTCTCGGGGGACCGGAAACCGGCTGGGTGGGCATGATGGTCGCTTCGGCAGTCTGGCTTATCCTGATGCTGATAAGTTTCACCAATGGAGACCAGATTCTGCTGGCCTCCAGCCGGGCCGTACCCGTAACCCCGGACGTTCACCCGCAGCTGTTCAATATTGTCGAGGAAATGACCATCGCTGCCTCCCTGCCGAAAATACCGAAGATTTATATCATTAACGACCCCGCCCCCAATGCCTTCGCCACAGGCCGAAACCCCGAAACAGCCTCTGTAGCCGTCACGGCGGGTCTTCTGGCCCGCCTGAATCGAGATGAGCTGCAGGGAGTCATCGCCCATGAAATCAGCCATATCGTCCACCGCGATATCCTCTACGTCACCCTGGCCGGAGTCATGCTCGGCAGCATCGTCCTGCTCAGTCAGGTTTTCCTCAGAGGGCTGTATTATTCTTCTATCGGCGGACGACGATATTCATCAGGAGGACGCAGTCGAGACGGCGGAGCGCAGGCAATCTTTTTCATTGTAGCAATTATCCTGTCAATTTTGGCCCCCCTGTTTGCCCAATTGTTCTATTTTGCCTTATCCAGAAGACGAGAATATCTCGCGGATGCCGGAGCTGTACGTCTGACCCGCTATCCGGAAGGTCTGGCCTCGGCTCTCGAAAAAATTGCCAACACCTCCGTTTCAATGCAGGCCGCCAACGCCATAACTGCCCCGATGTATATTGCCAACCCGTTTCGCGGCCGAAACGCTGCCCACCTGTTCAGCACCCATCCGCCCATTGAAGAACGCATTCGAATCCTCCGGCGGATGAGTCAGGGGGTTTCCTATCGAGATTATGAAGAATCCTACAGAGCCGTAACCCGACGCTCGGGGATTATTCCTCCATCTGCCGTCAAAGACGAACCCGTTCCTCCGCGAAGCCCCTCGGCATCGGAATCCCCCGTCCGCACAGATTCCGCTCAGGTAAACCGCCAAATCGGAGACTTAATCCGGAAAGTCAACGGCTTTGTCTTTCTCCCGTGCTCCTGCGGCATTACGATGAAAATTCCGCCGAACTTTCCCGCTCCCAAGGCCCAATGCCCCCGGTGCGGGCAGATTGTCGCAATTCGGAGATAACCGATGTCCAAAACCGGCTGGCTCCTGGCGGCTATCCTGCTCATCGGCTTCGTCCTGCGAATTTTATATTGTTGGAATCTGCCGCTCAGCGGTGATGAAAGCGTCAGTCTGCTCCAGGCCGCCGGCAAAGCCCTCGATTATCCCAGCCGCATCCCCCACTCCCCCACACCCGTCGGGCAGCTCCAATCCCTGATGGAATACTCCCCCGACCGCGGCGTCCGGGATGTGCTGAAGTCTATGGAGCAAACCGGGATGCACCCGCCGTTGTATTATCTGCTGCTTCATTCCCTCATCAAATATGCTGGAAATGATGTTCTCCTTCTTCGAATATTTTCCGTCGTTTTCTCAGTTTTGTCGATTGGATTGTTCTTTTCGATAGGAAAGAAACTCAGGAGTCCCGCCTGCGGACTTCTGGCAGCCGCTCTTCTGGCGGTCAGTCCCTATAGCATTCAGTTTGCTCTCCTGATCCGGCCGTATCCGCTGGTAATGTTTTTATCCCTTCTTTCTTCCCGACTGATTCTGGAAGTCCCCGAAAGCAGTCAGAAACAGCGAAGTTTGCTGTTATACCTTGCTTTTGTCTTCACGGCGGTCATTGGGCTTTATTCAATCTACCTGTTCATCTTTGTTTTTGTCTTTGACCTGGCCTTTCTCGTGCTGTCTAATCCGAAAGAAAAAATAAATTGGCTGGCCGCCGCTGCAGCCGGCGGCTTGGTTTTCCTCCTTTATCTGCCCTGGCTTCCGTCGTTTTTCCACCAGTTAAAAGTCGTACGCACCGGAAACTATTATTTCTACGGCACAAGCAGTTTTCGTCAGTTGCTCGAATATCTTTTCACCTCGAACTTTTCCGAATTTCTTCCCGGAACATACGCCTTTTACAAATTTCTGATTCTCGGCATTGTCTCCGGAATCGGACTGGCCGGAGTGCTTCAGCTGCAGAAAAACAAAGCCGGCAAAGCCTTTCTTTTGGCATTCGGCATCTACCTGGCGGCGTATTATCTGGCAGACCGCATCTTCCAAATGAAAACACTGAACAGTCCCCATTTTCAATTCTTTACGATTCCCGTCGTTTTGCTGATTCTCGCATTGGGAGTTGTCTCTCTGCCCCGAAAATATTCCCCGCCCGCCGCTGCCTTTTTGTTCCTGGTATTGGGGGCAAATCTTTATCGCTCGTTCGCCGCCCCGAGAACTCACGACGGCCCCCACTGCACACAGAATTTTACGAAGGCCGTTCATTCCTGCTCTCAGAATTCTTTCGGACTGCTGGTCTTCAACAACTCCTTTGAGCGGCTGATTCTGGCAACGGTCGCGCCGCTTCGGGTGCCGCTCGAGGCTATCGCAGCTCCGAGGGCGGCTTATCTCTCAACCTTGAACAATCTTGATACTCTGCAGTCATACGAATATCTCTTTTTCCCCGTCCATGATTGCCCGGACGTCCATTGGAATCCCGATGAACAGACCCTTCAGCAACTGCAGGATTATTTAGAAGAACTCGGTTTCTTCTTCTGTGAAAAAGTCGGAGACCCCTTCTCACAGAAAACCTATATGCTGATTTTCAAACGCGCTTCTTCATCTCCCTCTCGGACGGAGAACGCACCGAAAACAATCTCGAACGGATAAGCCCCCATTTGGCCAGCCGGTACAGCAGGGCCGTCTTCAGACATCCCAGGCCGTACACGCAGCTGCGGCGAAAGTTAATGGACGACGCCTCCGCGAAGTACCTTGTGGGGCAGGATACCTCCCCAATCGGATATCCCAGCCAGAGAATCTGCGCGAGCATCTGATTATCAAAAACAAAATCATCCGAATTGGCCTCCAGCGGCAGCCGCTCCAGCAGCGTCCTCGAAAAGGCCCGATAGCCGGTATGATACTCCGACAGTTTAGCCCCCATCAGCAGATTTTCCGCAAAGGTCAAAAACCGGTTGGCTGCATACCGCCACAGCGGCATCCCGCCCTTGAGGGCATATCCGCCCAGAATCCGCGAACCCAGCACACACGGATACAGGCCGTTGGCAATCATCGACGCCATCGCCGGAATCAGCTGCGGTGTATATTGATAATCCGGATGCACCATAATCACTATATCCGCTCCCTGCTCCAGCGCCAGCCGATAGCAGGTCTTCTGATTGGCCCCATAGCCCTGATTGCGGGGATGAACATGAACCAGCGTACACGGCAGCTGACGAGCCGCCTCCGCCGTGCGGTCTGAACTGGCGTCATCCACCACAATCACCAGGTCCACAATCCCCTGCTCCATCACTTCCTGATGCGTTCTTCGCAGGGTGGCCTCCGCATTGTAGGCCGGCATAACCACCACGACTTTCTGCCCCTTAAACATCGGCGGTTCTGTCTCCTGCAACAATCGATCTGTCCGTCTTGCGAAAAACCAACTCCATCGTCCCCCCGACACCGAAAAGCGACTCCAAAGCCGCCGCCAACACAAACAACGGACTTGTCAGCAAGGCAAAAATCTGCTGAAGCCGCAGCAGTCCCTTCGGATATCCAGCCGTATAGGAGCGGTTGCCTTTTAAAAATTCAAACAAAAGCTCCCGTTTGCGGCAGATGCAGTTCAGAATGCTCTGCTGAATTCCGAAAACGTTCTGTTCCAGAGAAAAGGTCGTCTTTCGGCACAATTGGAATCCCTGCTCACTGAACACCCGCACCAGTCCCTCCGGCGAGAAGAAAACCAGATGCCGCGGCGGGTCCAGATGAAGCCAGCGGCCCTTGAAAAGCCGCGCCTGCCAGCTATGGATATTCGGCATCGACAAAAACAAAAAACCCCCGGGTTTGAGAACAGAATTGATGGTCTGAAGTGTCTTTCTCGGCTGGGGCAAATGCTCAAAGACATGCCAGAGGCAAACCGCATCAAAAAAACCTTTGGGAAAATCCCCTTCCTCCAGAGATCCGATTTTGAGATGGATTCCGGGTACCTCCCCCGCCCGCTGAGTCGCCGGACCCGGCAGCTCCACTCCGTATCCTTCGTACCCCCGCTCAATCAAATAACCAAGAAACCGTCCGTTTCCGCAGCCGACATCCAAAATCCGCGCCGGCGGCCGAACAAAACGGCTCACTGCACGTGCCCGACTCTGTCGAAAAAAATCCAGAACCTTCTCTACGGCGGGAGAAAACTTGTTCGGCCGGGAACCGTAATACGCCTCATCATAATGACGCTTGAGCTGACGGTCATCAGGACACGGAGAAAGAAAATAGGCATCACATCTCAGGCACCGGCAGATGGAAAAAACCTCCCCATAAAGACTTTCGGCCGAATAGCAATAGCGGCTTTGATCTTGCCCGCAGTAAATACACGACTCTTTCGTGATTTCCCCTTCCATCATCGGCAAGCCGGCCCGCACTCGTTTGCCTACCGCATCACCCAGTCCTGCCCCTCAAAACGCAGGGAGGCCTGCCCGCGAAGCTGGGGATCCGCTCCGATGGAATAGTTCAGCTGAAGGGTCTTTCGCAGATAAACCGGCACAGGACGGTCTTGTTCTCTTAAAGTCGGATGTTCTATAGCAATTGTTTCATTGCTCAGCCCGGCCAGGTAAAACCGAACCTCCTTGGCTTTCTCATCAAAATCCGGCCAAAAAACGACAAAATCCCGCCGATTGTCCTGCCCTTTTCGGATGCGATGGTCCTCAAAATCGAGCGATTCAAGAAACGGATATTGCCCCCGATGCCGTGCACGGACAACTTCAAAAAGGCCGAATGTCTCCCCCTGTCCGGCCGACAAAATCTGGAACGTGTCCGTTACCAGCTCAAATTTCGGATAAAACGGGACTTCTTCTTCCGAAGACAGGTTTGTCACGGAAAAAATCATATACCAGAAGCGTTTGGGCTGCCCGGCCTGAGGAGAAGGTACCTGAATCAGGATGGGATGTTCATAGGTAATATCGAGGGTCCAGCGTCCTTTTTCCGGAACCGCCGACGGACGCGGCCAGCCGACCACCAAACTCGAAAGAATCCAGACCCATAGCGTCGAATAAAACCCAACCTTTTTCCTCATACTTCATCCCTTTTCTGAAATCCATTCGCATCTTATCTATAACAGTCATGACCTCTTGTGTAAAGCACAATCTATTCGCTATTCCATTCTTTATTTTTCGGCTTGGAGGCCATGAAATCTGGGCTCCTTTGTACAAAGTGCATTGAAAGTGCATTGCTTGAAAAAGCCGGCTTTTCAGAGGCCGTCCATCAACACAGAAGGCAATACCAGAATATAATAGACCTGTTTAATTCAGAATATTCCCTTTCTTTTCTCTTGACATCCCTCCTGAGCCCCGTTTATTTATCGCCTTGCCTTCAGAATAGGGACAGCGAAAACCGATAATTCCAGACAGACAGGATAAAACGCTTTTAAGCGACTGAGAATATAATGACAAAAAAAGCCAAAGCATTGGTTATCGTCGAGTCACCCGCCAAGGCCAAAACCATCAACAAATATCTCGGCCCGGATTTTGAAGTAGAGGCCTCCATGGGCCATGTCCGCGACCTGCCCTCCAAAGGCCTGAATATTGACATCGAACACAATTTTGAACCGACTTATGAAATCAATCCGGGCAAACGCAAGGTGGTCGCCGCCCTCCGTGCCAAGGCCAAAAAATGCGAGAAGTTCTACCTGGCAACCGATATGGACCGGGAAGGCGAGGCGATTGCCTGGCACCTCAAAGAGGTCCTCAACCTGAATGATGAAGATACATACCGGGTCGTCTTTAACGCCATCACCAAAAAAGACATTGAACGGGCCTTCGCCAATCCGGGCAAGATTGATATGGACCGTGTTCTTGCCCAGCAGGCCCGGCGGGTCCTGGACCGCATCGTCGGCTATCAAATCAGCCCCCTGCTGTGGAAAAAAGTCGCTCGCGGACTGAGTGCCGGACGTGTCCAGTCCGTCGCCGTGCGGCTGGTTGTCGAGCGGGAGCGGCAGATTCGTGCGTTTGTCCCGCAGGAATACTGGCTCATTCCGGCCGTCTTTGCCTCCGAGAAGGCCGACATTACCGCTGAAGAATGGCAAACCTTTCTCAACAGCGCCAAAGACCCGGAAAAAGGACGCACGCTGACCGAACAGGACCAGTGGCTGGCCAAACACGGTGCCTTCCGGGCCGATTTGACATCCGTCAACGGCCAAAAGTTTGAGGCCTCCAATCAGGCGCAGGCTCAGGCTGTTTATGAGAAGCTCAAGGACGCGCGTTTCATTGTCCGCCGTATCGAAACCAAACGCGTCCAGTCCCGCCCGGGCGCTCCGTTTATCACCTCAACGCTTCAGCAGGCCGCCGCCAATCGCCTCGGCTTCGGGGCGCAGCGGACGATGACCATCGCCCAGCAGCTTTATGAGGGCATCGATCTGGGCTCGATGGGCGCTCTGGGACTGATTACCTATATGCGAACCGACAGTACGCACTTGTCCGAAGAGGCCGTTCAGGAAGTCCGCCATTACATTCAGTCCCAAATCGGCCCGGAGTATCTGCCCGAAACCCCCAACATCTTCACCGCCCGCAAAGAGGCCCAGCAGGCCCACGAAGCCATCCGCCCGACCGACCCTGACCTGACCCCCGACGAACTGGCTCCCTTCCTGACGGATGAACAATACAAACTTTATGACCTTATCTGGCGCCGGTTTGTCGCCTGTCAGATGAAAGAAGCCCAGTGGGATACCACCCGCATCGAAATCGAGGCCCAGACGCCGGAGGGGCCCTGTATCTTCACGGCATCCGGCCGTACGCTGGCCTTTGACGGCTTTACGCGAATCTGGCCGACCTCCGCAGAAGAACCGACCCTGCCGAGTCTGCACGAAGGCCAGATTCTCAAGGTCGTGGACCTCAAACCCGTTCAGCACTTTACGAAGCCGCCCGCTCGATATACAGAGGCATCGCTGATTAAGACTCTCGAAAAGGAAGGCATTGGACGGCCCAGCACCTATGCGACGATTATTTCCACCATTCAGGAGCGAAAATACGTCGAAAAGGTCAACCGCGTCTTCTACGCCACCCATATCGGCGAAATTGTTACTGACAAACTGCTCGAGTATTTCCCCCAGATTATGGACATCGCCTTTACCCGCCATATGGAGGAGCAGCTGGACAAAATCGAGGAACAGCACCTCAACTGGGTCCAGGTCCTGCAAGAGTTCTACGAGCCTTTCAAAAAATCACTCGAAGAGGCCGCCCAGAAGATGAAACATGCCAAGGCTGAAACGCAGCCCAGCGAATACACCTGCCCGGAATGCAAGGCCCCGCTCGAGTATCGGTTCGGCAAAAACGGCCGCTTCCTCAGCTGCTCACGCTACCCGGAGTGCAAATTCGGCACCCCCTGCGACAAAGACGGCCGAATGCTCCAGGATCAGCCCACGGAGCACAAATGCCCGGAATGCGGCAAGCCTCTGGTGAAAAAAACCGGACGTTTCGGCCCCTTTTTCGGCTGTTCCGGCTATCCGGAATGCAAAACCATCCTCAAGGCCGACAAGGAAGGCAATCCCCTGCCGCCGGCGCCCCCGCCGACCCCCACAGGAATCCGCTGCCACAAGTGCAAAGACGGTCTGTTCGTCGTTCGCCAAAGCAAACGCGGTCCGTTTATGGGATGCAGCCGTTTTCCGCGGTGCCGAACCATTGTGAGCATCAAACTGCTGGACAAACTCAAAGACCTGCAGGAAAAAGGCCAATGGCCGCCGACAGACCCGGCCCAGGTCGATGAAATCCTGGAGCGGAAAACCGCTTCTGCGAAAAAAAAGAAGTCATAGACGAACGTTTTTTCGTATAATATACCGTCCGAAAGCATCAGACAGGATAGAGGTATGAGCGAAATTGATCCCATCAAAATTGATTCTTTTGAGACGATTGAGCCCATCGGCAAACGGGTCCTGATTCGAAAAGACGAAGACAAAAAGCAGACCAAAGGCGGCATCCAGCTGCCTGACAATATTGAAATTCCCACCATCACCGGCCGGATTGTGTCCGTTTCCGCCGAGGTCGAAATGTCCTCCGAAATCCCCCTCAAACAGTACGACAAAGTCCTGTTCAACCCCAAAGGGGCCATTCCGGTTGATTTCGAAGGCGACAACCGGCTCTTCGTCGTCGATGTAGAGAACATTGTGGCCGTCTTCCGAAAACAGTAGCCCGGTGGGAGCTGCCGGTCTGTTTTTTGTTGACGAAACGGCCGAACACCGCTAAAGTCTCTTTTTTAACAAACTTGTGGAAATAAACTATACAACACAGGAGATATTCAATGGCCAGAACCAATCCATCCGCAGGCGGCTGTTCCTCGGCTCGTCGCTATTATTTCACCAGCGAATCCGTCACGATGGGCCATCCGGACAAGGTGGCCGACCAGATTTCCGATGCCGTCCTGGATGCGATGCTCGCCCAGGACCCCAACAGCCGCGTGGCCTGTGAAACGCTCGTCTCTACCGGCATGGTCGTCATCGCCGGCGAAATCACCTCCAAAGCCGTCGTCGATATCCCCCAGGTGGCCCGCGATACCATCCGCAGCATCGGCTACACCGACCCGAATATCGGCTTTGATGCCGAAAACTGCGCGGTTTTGGTCTCTCTCAAGCAGCAGAGCCCCGATATCGCAATGGGGGTGGATACCGGCGGCGCCGGCGACCAGGGGCTGATGTTCGGCTACGCCTGCACGGAAACCCCGGCCTATATGCCTCTGCCGATATACCTGGCACACGAAATCACCCATCGTCTGACCCAAATGCGTCAAACCGGCAAAATCAAATGGCTGCGGCCTGACGGCAAAAGCCAGGTTACCGTCGAGTACGGCGAAAACGGAAAACCCCGCCGCATTCACGCCGTGGTGTGCAGCACCCAGCATGATGCCTCCGTTGTGGACCGAAAGACCGAGCGGATGTCCGAGCGGGCCCGCAGGGAGCTGATTGAAAAAGTCATCCTGCCCGTTCTGCCCAAAAAACTCGTGGACAAAAACACCATCTTTCACATCAACCCGACCGGACGCTTTGAAATCGGCGGGCCCAAGGGCGACTGCGGGCTGACGGGGCGCAAAATCATCGTGGACACTTACGGCGGACGAGGCAGCCACGGCGGCGGGGCCTTCAGCGGAAAAGACCCTTCGAAAGTGGACCGCTCCGCCAGCTATATGGCCCGCTATATCGCCAAAAACATCGTCGCCGCCGGCCTGGCCGACACCTGCGAAATCCAGCTGTCCTATGCCATCGGCGTTGCCGAGCCCATCAGCGTCCTGGTGAACACCGAAGGCACGGCAAAAATCGACGAAAACCGTCTGGAAGCACTTGTCCGGGACTTCTTCCCGCTAACCCCCAAAGGAATGATTCAGCACTTAAAACTGCGGCGTCCTATTTACACGGAAACGGCACGAAACGGTCATTTTGGGCGAAATCACTCCAATTTCACCTGGGAAAAAACCGATATGGCCGCCAAACTCCGCAAAGCCGCCGGACTCTGAGAGCTGAAACCTGTCGGAAAAACTTAAAAGCCCGGCCTTTCCGCCGGGCTTTTTTTCTTTTTACATATCCCTTCGGTTCACAAACAACCCGCCTAAAGCCAGCAGGCAGACAGCGGACGGTTCAGGGACGAGGATGAATTTGATATTGTCGATAACCGGATCGTATCCGGCTTGATTGAGCAGTTTTATGGCAAAGGTTGAATCGTCCGCCCACGTGCCGGTCAATGTCGTAGTCGCGGGGTTATACAGATAGCTCTTAACAAACATTTCAATGTGCCTGAACTTATCAAAGATTGGTTCACCCTGCTCATTATACCCCACAAAGACATCCGGCACAGTCTGGTAGCTCGAGATGTAATCAATTTGTCCACCATAAAGATGGGCAGTCGCATTTTTATCTAATAAAAGTTCTTCTGTTTCACCACTTAAATAGTCCAAATGGCTATTGTGAAACATTCGTATGTCCCATATACCTCCATATCCTGCAACAAAAGGAGTTGTTGACCACACTTCCAATTTAGAGGAATACCGCATTTCAATTATATCGGCCCCTCCCCCATCCACCACAAGCAAACCGCTTCGGCATTCTACATATCCTTCATAAACTCCGGCGGGAATCAGTCCGCCGTTTTCATATCCTGCCTGCCCCACAGAAAAACTACACCCAATCAGAAAACTCAGAATCATTCGTCTCATCACGGTCTCCTTTCTGACATGAACCCATAAAGACCAAATTGCCTTATGTTCTTCTCTTGCCTCTTTACAGATTTCTGACGCAATGCATTTATTCTTGTTCTCTCCGGACACCGTCGGCCTGCCATTCAAGAAAACTCTGACAGACCATATTCATAAAGTTTTTCCAGACCTCGGCATCAATGTCCTGCTGTACCTCCGGGTCTTCCTGCCAAATGCGCTCCAAAAATGTGATCGCTTCCTGGAGTTGGCTAATCTGGTCTTCAATTGACACCTCAGGATGTTCGATTGCCTCGAAAGCAAACCGCCTGTCTTCAAGTCTCACAGGAACGCCGCTCATCAACAGCATATCCCCGCCGCCGCTGCCCATTCCCCGGAAAGCACCTCATGGAAAGTATAATCGTGAACGGGGGACCGTCCGTACCAAATCCAGTCGGAATATCCCGCCGCATCCAGTTTCGCATAAAAGAAAGGCGGCCCGCCTTGCTGCTGCCAGTCCCCAATGGTCAGCTCCTTGCCGTCAATCGCTCCCCACCCCAGTGCGGTCAACACCCTCAGTCCAAGAATCATCCCCCATCCTGCCCGGCGGTTCTCCATCTGCTTTCTCCCTTCCTTCTTTTTTATCTATATTGCCCATCTTATCAAGGACACCCAACCTTGTCTACAAAAAGGACACTTACGGGATTAAATATATCCTATATCTTCTTTTCTCTTTGATACCTTTCCCTAAGAAAGTCGCACCCGGCTCCTCTGCGATTGATAGAAAAAAAGGGAAATTGCGAAAAATCTCAAAATTTCTTCCCCTCCTGTGCTCAGCAAGCACCCCGAAATGCTTTTTAATTCTTACAAGACTGCTTTCCCTTTTGATTTCGACAGTTTTCTTCGAATTTCGAACTTCGTATTTCGAATTTGTTCAAAATTGCAGCTTTGTTTTCATAATTTCAGCGTCAAATGAGTTAAAAACCAGTTGAACCCCGACAAAAGTCAGGTATAATCGATGGATAAAGCAGTGTTTTTGCGGAGGTTAGGTAAAACCGGAAATGGGTGCATTGAATCGATTTCGTTTTATCGCCGGCATCGCTGTGGGGATAGCCGCGGCGGCACTCCTGTTCCGCACTCCTCTTGAGCCCCTTTCCGTTCGTGCCGGCGAAGCCCCGACCGCCTCCACAATTCTGGCCGTACCTGTTCAAATCAGCCGGGATAATCAGGGCATTGCTCTCATCGATACACGAAACCGCACCATCTGGGTGTATGAATTTTTCGACCGGCAGACCGGTTTCAAGCAGATTCGGCTGATGGCCGCCCGCTCCTGGGAATATGACCGGCTTCTGACCGAATGGAACAGCGCCGACCCGACCCCGCAGCAGATTCGAAGCGTTCTCGAAAATATTCATCAAAAGCAGATGCTCGAAGCGATTCAGCCCACCCCGCCCGAAACTGAAAAGAAAAATCAATCCCAAACGGAACTTATTCAATAAGACAGGAAATCAATTATGGCAGGCAAATATTACACCCTTCAGGAAGTCATGGAAAAGCTCGGCAAGAGCGAAGAGCAGGTCAAAGCCCTCGTCAAAGAAGGTACACTCCGCCAATATCTCGATAAGGGCCAGCCTCTCTTTGACCAAACACAGGTCGATGCACTGGCCGCCGACCAGCAGGGTCTGCTGGACCTGACTGCCGCCGGAACGGACTTTGACCTGAAGCTGGAGGAAACCGCTGAAATCAAGCTTCTGCCCGACGAAGAGGAAACCCCCGAAGCCCCGAAAAAGGAAAGCGAGGGCGGGTTCGGCTTGAGCATGGCCGGCGAGGAAAACCTCAGCTCCGAAGACACGCGGGCGACCTCGATGGGCATTAATGTTTTGGATGAAAGCGATGAGGGCTACAAACTGGCCGCCGATACCAAAGGGGAAACCCGTGCCGGTGAGCTGGAAGAAATCGAAAGTCTGGATGCCGATGCCAACCTTGAAAGCGTCGGCAGCGGCTCCGGCCTTTTGGACCTGTCCCTGCAGGCGGATGACACCTCATTAGGGGCGGTGCTGGATGACATCCTGCCCGCCGCCGCGGAAGGGGCCGCCGAAGTACCGGCGGCTGAAGAACCGCTGAAACTGGCTGAAGAGGCCCCTCTCGAGGAAATGCCGGAAGAACCCAAAGCACCGCAGGCAGTCTCTGCTGCTGAGCCGACTGGGCTTGAAGCTGCACCGGTTGAAGCAGGGCCAGCCGCACAACTGGTGGCATTGGCTCCCGTCGACCCGGCAACGGCCGCTTACGGCCTGGCGATGCTGGTGCCCTTCGCTTCCCTGATTATCGCCGCCATTGCACTCGGTGCAGGACTTCGCCAAATCCGGCCCGGTCTGCTCAATCTCCTGGCCGGTTCCCAATTGATGGGAATTTCTATGACCTGGTGGATTGCAGGCGGTCTTTTTGTTTTGATGCTGCTTTTGCTGGCTGTTTTCAATTCCCTCCTCTCTGAAAAACAGCCCAAGCCGGCAGGTGCTTATCAAAAACCCAAAAAAGAAAAAGCCCCAAAACCAGAGAAAAAAAAGAAAAAATAAATTGGTTTCTCCCCTTCAAACCGATAAAAAAATGAAGGCATGATTGCGTCGATATTCAAATCAAAAGTTAATTTAATTTGATTTGGATAGAAAATAGGGAGTTTTATGGAGCAAGAAAGGGACTGAAAATGAACACCGGTAAAACGATTTTCTTCGTTGTTTTGGGATTTACAGCAATGATCGCTCTTTCCGGATGCTGTCAGCAGGGAATGGATGAGCTGCGAGCGCAAAATCGTCTCCAGCAGGAACGTATCTCCAGTCTGGAAAATGAATTAACTCAGTGCAGCATCAACCTTGAACAATGCCAGAAAGAAAAAGAAACACTGGCCGGACAAGGCAGTGCCGACCTCCAGGCCAAAAACGCACTCATCTCCGCCCTCGAGGCCGATCTGGAAAAGAAGAAAGCCCTGATTGCTCAGATGCAGGCCCAGTTGCTCCAAAGCGGTGCCCCTCTGCCGCCGGAACTCAATATGCGGCTGCAGGAATTCGCCAAAACCAGCGATATGATTACTTTTGATGAAAGCACCGGCATGCTCAAATTCAAGAGCGACCTGCTCTTTGACCTCGGCAGCGATCAAGTCGCCGCCTCCGCCATGGACTCCCTCAAACAGCTGGCCGCTATTATGAAATCCCCGGAAGCCAATGCCTTCGATATGGTCATTGTAGGCCACACGGATGATGTTCCGATTAAGAAACCCAGCACCTTGCAAGCTCACCCGACCAACTGGCATCTGTCAGTTCATCGTGCCATTTCTGTTTTAAATGCTTTAACCGCCGCCGGTATTTCACCGGAAAGAATGGCCGTAAAGGGGTACGGCGAATATCGTCCTGTTGAACCCAATAAACCCAACAAAGGCGGCAATGCGGCCAATCGTCGGGTGGAGATTTACATTGTCCCGAGCACTCGGTAGCCGCAGAGCTGACGGATATGCCGGAAAGGACTCTGATCATCCTCAAGCCCGACGCCGTCCATCGGCATAAAATCGGGCAAATTATTCGGCGATTTGAGGAAAAGGGCCTTAAGCTCGTTGCGGCCAAGTTTATGAAGATTCCCGAATCGCTGGCAAGGAAACATTACGCAGTTCACGAAGGCAAACCTTTTTTCGAGGGTGTGGTCAAATACCTCTCGTCCTCGCCCGTGCTGATTATGGTCTGGCAGGCCGAAGGGGTAATTCAGATGGCCCGAAAATTGATGGGGGCTACCTTTGGCTACGAGGCCGAACCGGGAACTATCCGTGGAGATTTCGGCTGCAGCCGGGGGTTTAATCTTATCCACGGCTCCGACAGCCCCGCCTCGGCAGAATATGAAATCAACCTTTACTTCAAACCTGAAGAAATCTTCGATTATCCGCTCGCCGATGAACCCTATCTCTATGGAAGAAATGACTAATCGCTTCCTCTGTAAAACCCTCCATTTTGACAGAATACGGAAAAAATTAAACTACCTCTTGCCAAGTTTCCGATAATGTGTCAAAATGAGGAAAATTATAATTTAGCTTTTTGTTTATCATATTTTGTCGACCTTTATCATCTTGAAAAAAGTCATTATCGTTTCATAAGAAGGCGGGGGTTTATTATTTTCCCGTTTTTTAACGGGAAAAAACAGCTTCTTTTCAAAGGTACCTGCGGCAATTTTGTTTCTTAAAACAGTCATTCTGACAAAAATCAGATTTCAGAACAAAATCTATCTCCTACTAGATATTCGGAGAGCAAAAATGAACGCTCGTAATGGTTTTCTTCTCCTCTTTTTCTGCGGATCGTCTTTGTCTTTTGGTGCAGCACCTCAGGTCTTTTCCATTAATCCACGCCTGTTTTCGAAAAGTGAGGAACCGCTGGAGATTGTTGCCTGTGCAGACAACCAACCCAACCAAGTCCTCTTGCGATGGTCCTCTTCTCTTGAACAGGGGACAGAAGAAATGACCTGGCAGCCGGATGGGGAATGCTGGAAAGCTTCTCTGAGTGCAAAACAGATCCGAGGAGAAGAAATCCGGTACCAAATTCTGGCCCATTATGACGGAAACATGCTTGTCCAAAGCCCCGAATACATCGTGTCTCTGTACTCCGAGACAATCCCATTGGCTCCCAAAACCATGGCCGTTCAAGCAAAAATTCTGGTTCAACACAAATGGAACGAGAGTCCGGATGCCTTTTCTCTTCACGAGAGCCCCGACGGGACAGTCATCGGCCCTGCTGCAATCGTATGCAGAAAGAATCAGGTCCACGTCCTCGACACAGCCAAGGGGCGAATTCTAACATATGACCTTCATGGACGACGGCAAAAACAAATCCTGCTTCCAACCTCCTCTGCCTCTGATTTGGTTATTGACCCAAATGATAATTCTTTTTTGGTTATTTCTCAGGCGGAGGACCGTGTCCACCGGCTTCGTCCGGGCCGCCCGATTCGAACCCAACCGCTCAACGTCCGCAGGCAACTGGCCTATCCGGCTCAGTTCCGTTACGACCCCTCATCAGAAACCCTGATGGCCAAGGACGGGGCTCGGCAAAACAGATGGGCCGGGGTTCTGCGGCGGAATCAGAATATATTCCGCCAATCCGGCGATATTTCCCCAACCCAATCAGATGTGCTGGCTGAAACAGCAGAGGGCGGAATCCTTGTCAAAAGCCCTCGTTATAAATCCATTTACTCCGTCTCGTTCGAACAGCCGGTTCGCTGCATCGAGGAAACCCTCGAAGACAAAAACGGGGTGATTTGGCTTTTATTTACCCTTGAAGGAGACTATCGAATTCGCCGTCTGTGCCGAATCGACCTCGAAAAACAAACCGCTCAAACCGCACAAATCGATGTATGGTTCTCATTCGAGGCGGCACGCCGCATGGATTTGACCGACCAAGGGGTTGTCCTCCTGGCCGGAGATAATCAGGAAGGACGAATCATACTTTTCGAGTACCAGGGAGAACTGCCGTGATGAAAAACCGCCGAACCTCCATCCGTTTTGTCTTTTGGATTGTCTGCATCCTGTTCCTCGTCCCCGCCGCCCAGGCCGCTTATGACCCGCAATGGTCCAGAAGCCAGTGCGGGGAGTATTCCGCCAACGGTCTGAAAGAACGATACGTTTACGGAGCCAATAAGGGATGGATCAATAATGACGTCTGGGATGATTCGTCCGTGGAAGGTGTGGACTGTGCATCGTACGTCTGCCGCTGCCTGGCTTTGCCGGAGTATGTAGCCGAAAACAAGGCCGCTCCTTACCCTTATACAACGGATAAACTCTATGCTGGCGTTCCCAACACCGTTCAGGTCGAAAGCATCAACAATCTCAAACAATGGGACCTCTGGGTCTATGTGAGCGGCACCAGCAAACACACCGGCCTCTTCAAACAGTACAGCGGCTCCTATATCATCACTCGAGAGGCCCGAAATGCAGCCAGCGGCATTGTTGAGGGCAAATACAGTAAGCAGTATCTGATTGATAAAGGAACCCGTTTTTGGAGAAGGGCCAATTGGGCTTCTCTGGTTCAGCTGCCGACCGTTCAAACCTCCCCGGCGGCCAAAATTACCGCTTCATCAGCCGTTTTAAGCGGCATCATTACCGACGACGGCGGCGGAACCATCGACCAATGCGGTTTCAGTTGGGGTACAACAGCCGCCTGCTCCGACGGCTGGCTGAGCGCGTCCGCTCTTTCCGAAAATGGTTTCAGCGTCACACTGAGCAGCCTGGAATATTCCACTGTTTACTACTTCAAGGCCCGGGTGCATAACAGTGCCGGCTGGGCCGAAGGTTCTGTACTGAGTTTCCGAACGGATGTGAGCCCCAACACCCCGGCCGTCATTGTGGACAATGGCACCTCCGGCACCTCCTCCACGGGAACCTGGAGCATTTCCAGCGCCGCTGACCCTTATGGAAGCAGCAGTCTCTGGGCTCGCGACGGCGCTACATACACCTGGTCCTTCACACCGCCCTCCCCCGGATTCTATGATGTTTCGATGTGGTGGACCCAGATGTCCTCCCGCTCCGCCTCCGTCCCCGTCCGAATTGAATACTCCGACGGCATCTTTGAAACAACCGTCAACCAGCAAACCAACGGAGGGCAATGGAATTCCCTCGGCCAATTTTACTTTGACTCCGCCGGTTCCGTCACAATCACAGCCCTCGGCACTTACCCCGTCAGCACCTGTGCCGATGCCGTCCGGTTCGCTCTCATTAAGACCAATCAGCGGCCGACAGCGCAAATCCTCTCTATCGAACCGCAAATTCTCGAAGAAGGACGTTATATAACCTTCAGCGGAAAAGGATTCGACGATGGAACAATCGTAGCCTACGAATGGACTTCCAACATTGATGGGGTCTTCGGCACCGGCCCAACCGTTCTGATTTCAACATTATCGCAGGGAACACACCTCATCACTCTTCGCGTCTGCGATGATATGGGCATCTGGTCTCTTCCCGCAGAAAAAACCATCACCATTACAGCCCCCGCCTCGGAATTAATTGTGGACAACGGGGCCGCCGGCACTTCCTTTACGGGAACCTGGAGCATTTCCAGTGCCCCCGCACCCTATGGAAGCAGCAGTCTTTGGGCTCGCAACGGCGCCGTCTATACCTGGTCCTTTACACCGCCCTCCCCCGGATTCTATGATGTTTCGATGTGGTGGACCCAGATGTCCTCCCGCTCCGCCTCTGTTCCCGTACAAATTGAATACTCTGACGGCATCTTTGAAACAACGGTAAATCAGCAAACCAACGGTGGACAATGGAACTCTCTCGGTCAATTCTACTTCGACTCCGCCGGCTCCGTCACAATCACAGCCCTCGGTTCGTACCCCGTCAGCACCTGCGCCGATGCTGTGCGAATCGCACTTCTTGAAATCAATCTGAGACCCACCGCTCAAATTCTGTCAATCCTTCCCCAAACTCCCCAGGAAGGGCAATCCGTTACCCTGTCCGGTCAGGGAATCGATGACGGTCAAGTTACCGCCTTTGAATGGATTTCAGACATAGACGGCCGGTTAGGAACAACCGCCGTTTTGACCCTCTCGACCCTTTCGGAAGGTACTCACACACTCTCGTTTCGGGTCTGCGACAATCGGGGGATCTGGTCAGAACCGGTCGAACAGACTCTTACCGTTCTTCATGCCGCAGAAGAAATCATTATCGACAATGGAGAGCCCGGCACCTCTTCTACCGGAACCTGGGCCGTCTCCGGAGGTCTCAATCCATACGGAGCTGACAGTCTCTGGGCACGTTACAATGCAGCATACACATGGTCTTTCCAGCCGCAGCAAGGAGGGTTGTATGATGTCTTCTTATGGTGGACTGAATTTTCTTCTCGCGGGTATTCTATTCCGGTTCTTGTCACTCACCAAGGCGGAACAACGACTTTATATATCAATCAGCAGACAGGCGGCGGGGAATGGAATTGGATTGGAACATTTCCAATGGAAGCAGGTGAAACGTACACCGTGCAAATTAGAACTCCCAATGACAATTCTACAGCATGCGCGGACGCTGTTCGAATCATCCGACAATGAAAGTCCACAACTATCTTTTTTCATTTTAACAGAGCTCCTCACAAGGGTTTCAATTGACAGAACCCTTTGAATCCTTTAAAAAGGTTCAAACAGAATTTTTTTATAGCCGGCCGCTGGAAAGGATTTCTTTCTATGCTGGAGGAGTGACCGAGTGGCTTAAGGTGGCGGTCTTGAAAACCGCTGTGCCGAAAGGCACCGGGGGTTCGAATCCCTCCTCCTCCGTTTTATCCCAGTTCGAATATCCGCCCTATTCATCCCTTTGATAAGCAGGAACCTTATCTATCCGACAGCTCAAACATCAGACTCGTCATGTAGCCGCGGGTCAGGACACTTCGAGCTGGGCAAAAACAATTCCCGGAGCTTCTGTCCGTTGAGCGACAAATCCTCTTAAGGGAGATACGATGTTCCATGGCCATCCCAAGAATCTTCATCTTCTATGTTGACAGGGGCTTAAAAAGAGGATTATAATCCTCTTTTCGGGAACTATCCGCCCGAAAAGAGGGGAAAACAACTCCAGTTTAAACGCTGGAAAAGGAAAAACTTTTGGTATCTGTCGGGAGCAGTTGAATGCCTGAAGGTCAGCCGTTAGATACACATATTGTAAAACTGAAAAATCCGCCTCAGATCGAGAAACTTTTTAAAGCGGCCATTAAGGCCGATGCCAGCGACCTTCACCTGAAGGTCGGAATGCCCCCCAAAATGCGGATTCACAGCAAACTGAAAAACACCACCGGCCAGCCCCTCACCGAAGAGGAAATTGAAGAGCTGATTTTCGAGATTATGAGCGATGAGCAGAAAAAGTATTTTCTCGAACACGGCTCTCTCGATTTTGCTTATCAGGTGGGGGAACTGGACCGTTTTCGAATCAACGCCTTTCGTCAGCGCGGTTATGTGAGCGTCGTGGCCCGGCGCATCAGCGGCAGAATCCCTCCTTTTGAAACCCTTCACCTGCCGCCGATCGTGGAAAAAATCGCCGACAACCACGACGGCCTGATTCTTGTGACCGGTCCGACCGGATGCGGAAAAACATCTACCATCGCTTCTATGATCGACCACATCAACCGCACGCGGTCTGAACACATCATCACCATTGAAGATCCCATTGAATTCCTTCACGTAGATAAAAAATCCATCGTATCGCAGCGGGAAATCGGTATTGACGTACTCAACTGGACGGATGCGCTCCGAACCCTGATGCGTCAGGACCCGGATGTCGTGGTGATCGGCGAAATGCGGGACCAGCAGACCGTCACCGCAGCGATGCGGGCCGCCGAAACAGGCCATTTGGTTTTCGGGACAATGCACGCCAACAATGCACCGCAGACGATTCAGCGGCTTCTGGACATGTTCCCTCAGGAAGAGCGGGACTTAATCCGCCAGACGTTTGCCCTGACAATGCGGGCAATCATCAGCCAGCAGCTTCTACCCGGCATTCGACCGGACGTCCCGCGGATTCCCGCCGTCGAAATCCTTATCAACACACCGGTGGTTCGCAAACTTATCAGCGAATCCCGCGAAGGTGATTTGTCCAGCGTGATTCGGGCTTCGACCGGTGAAGGGATGCTGGACTTTACGGAAAGTCTGCGGCGTCTGGTCGAAGAAGAATATATCGATTTGAGAGTGGCCGAACAATACGCTCCGAATGTCGAAGAACTCAAGATGGCCTTGAAAGGAATCCGCTCCTCTACAGGCGGGATACTCTAAAAACACGAACACAGTGAGGAAACTTCATGGCGGATATGCTTGCAGCGACGGTCACATACGGCGGATACATCAATCTGTTCAAGTTTCTGCTGATTCTGGCGGCGTTTTTCGGCTGGCTTCCGCTGGCCAACTGGATTTATGAAGATTCCCAGGCTGTCGGAACCAACAAAAATCCCTGGACGCTCGCCATTGCCCTCGTCGGCTCCCTCGGACTGCTGCTCTGGCTGCTGATTCCCATCTACATCATCGGACTGCTGATTTTCATCATCGCCATCGGCGGGGTTTCGATGGCCTATGTGATTCACCGAAACACCCTGGTAGCCGACTTTGAAAAGGTTCTGACCGCCGACCACTTCCGCAACCTGTTCGTCAACGCGGAAAAAAAACTTCAAAAGGCCTCCCGGGGATTATCCTTCATCACAGCCAACGGAAACGAAGTGCCGCTTCCCCAACCGAAAACCACAGAGGCCTACGGCTTTGTGACAACCTGTGAAATCCTCGATGACGCCATCTGGCGAAGAGCCAGTCAGGTCTTTTTTAACCCGCAAAAGGACAATTACGAAGTCACCTATATTATCGACGGGGTTCCCGGCAAACAGCAGCCGCGCACGCGGGAGGAAATGGATTATTTCATTTACTATCTGAAACATCTGGCGGCTCTGGAAGTGGAGGAAAAACGCAAACCCCAGCAGGGGCGGTTTAAGGTTGTGGTCAAAGGGGACCAGCTGCATCCAATCAAATGGGAAGTGAATACCGCCGGCTCCACAGCAGGTGAACAGGTTAAGCTGACGCGGCTGGACGAAAATACCGTCAAAAAAGTGACCGAACTGGGACTCAATGACAACCAAATCGCCTCCATCGAATCGCTCAAGAATGAAACCAAGGGGCTGGTGCTGATTTCCGGTCCTGCCGGCAGCGGACGAACCACAACCCTGTATGCCCTGCTCCGCAGTCATGACCCGTTTATGTACAACATCAACACCCTCGAAAAAACCCCCTTGACCGAACTGCCCAACATCACGCAGAATATTTTTACGCTCAGCGATACCGGCACCACCAGTTATTCCCGCAAACTTCAGAGCATTCTGCGAAAAGGTCCGGATATCATCGGCGTGGAAGACTGCGAAGACGCCCAGTGCGCCCAGCTGCTCTGCGCGGCTGTGAAAGACTCTCGAATGGTCTATGCCGTCATGGAAGCCGCCAGTGTCAGCCAGACCCTCGAAAAATGGATTAAATTGGTCGGTGACAAAGAAGCGGCAATTGACTGCCTGACAGCCGTCATCAATCAGCGGCTTGTGCGAATGCTCTGCGACCAGTGCCGCGTGGCCTACAAACCCAATCCGGCCCTGTTTAAAAAATTCAATATTCCGGCCAACGATGTGGATATGTTCTATCGGCCCGGAGAAATCGAGTACGACAAACGGGGCAGACCGATTATCTGCGAAAAATGCCAGGGCACCGGGTATTACGGCCGCACCGGACTCTTTGAGACTATTCGTTTTACGCCGGATTTGGCCCGCGCCCTCAAGCAGGCCAATACTCAGCAGGAAATGATTGCCGCTCTGCGGAAGGCGGGCATGCTGTATATGCAGGAACAGTCGATCAAAAAGGTGTCAATGGGAATTACCTCCATCAACGAGGTGATTCGAAACTTCAGCACGAAAAATACCTGAGCAATTTGAAATCACGGAATCCACTTTATGCTGCCGACAATCTTGGTCTTAATCATCATCGTTGCAGGGGTCCTTTACTTTTACTTCAAATGCAATCTGATTACGGCCATGACCAACCTGCTGGCCGCCGTAATGGGATGCATTCTTGCTTTTTCCTATTATGAACAGCTGGCGGGCCTGCTGGTTTCCGAAAAATGGGCGGTTTCCTGGATTCAAAGTGCCGCTTTTCTTCTGATTTTCTTCTTTGGGTTTCTGTTTATTCGTGTTTTGTCGGGTTTTCTGGCCAAAAGCGACTTTGACCTCGGCCGCCCTGTCAAGCTGATGGTTACAATTCCCTTCGGCATTTTGACAGGCCTGTTTGTTTCGGGCGTGCTTCTGATTGCCGTCGCGCTCTCCCCCCTGCCCCCCAAAACCTTCTACTGCCGGTATCCGGTCTCCCAGCCCCTCCATTTGGGGATCAATTATCCCCCAATTATCAACGCCGACGGCTTTACAACCGCCTTTTATTCCTGGGTCAGCCGGGGGGCCTTAAGCTCGAGCAAAAGCTTTACCGTTCTGCACAGTCATTATCTGACCCGGCTGCATTTGAACCGGTACGCACTCGGGCAGGGTATCCCGGCGGTTTGTTCTCCGAAAGCCATCAAACTGCCCTTGGGCAATGTCCAGCCCGTGCGGCTTCGGGATTTTCCCGACCAGCCCCGGATGGCTGTTATCCGACTGGGCATCTCCGGCAATCCCATCCCCAAAGGCGGAGCCGAACAGGAGGACAAAATCTCTTTTATCCCAGCTCAGATTGCCCTGCTCATAAAGGAAAATGATCAGGCCGGCCATCTGCTCGGTTCAGCGGGGGTTATCTATCCGAGCGGCATCCTCCAAAATAATCAGCTCCATTCCCTGAATCTTCACGAACCAATTGTCGCTGAGGTGAAAAATCTCGGAACAGACCGAACATTGTGGCTGGATATTGTCTTTCAGCTGCCCCCCGAAAGACGGCCGGTGTTGCTGGCCTTCAAACAAAACGCTATTCTCGAACTGCCCAAACCGGTTCCCAGCAGTGACGAAGTGGAAAAGGCATTAGGTGCACTGTGAAGGAAAAACGATTCCGGACCTGAATTGTCCTAAGATTGCTCATTCTCTCCGCTCCCTTTCCAACGCTTTAAAAAAGAACAGGAGGGCAATAGATGGATTTCTACTACCCTCCTGAAGAAGACCTTTGTTAAAAGATCCCCCTACTCAGGCACAGAGGGCCGTTTCCTCCAGGTCTATTTCCATCAGGTGTTCCAGATAAAGATCCAAATCTTCTTTGGAAAACTGGGCCAAAAACTCCGGCTTGGCAGACTTGTTGATTTCGAGGATGCAATCAATGATTTCCCGTTTACTCATACTGCAAATCTCCCTATCTTCAGGCCGTTTTTACTTCCGTGTATAATTTTGTTTATCGGAAGAAGCCCCGTTTTTTCTTGAATTGTCGGCAAGATTCAGACATTGCGGCATTTTCGCAAAGCAGATACAATATCTGTCCGCGGACGACAGACAACTACAGGATATAGAAAAGCCGAACTGATTGGATTTCTTCGTCAGAAGAAACGTCCAATAAAATCTGTTTTCCGCCTTCAAACAGTCATACAAAAAAAAGAAAAAAATTTTGTTTTTTGCTGATTTGCTGAATTGAATTGAAAGAACTGACTCAAAATCTCTACAACCGACGCCAAAACCGAACCGGTCAGAAGCTGAAACTCTGGCGGTACGCCGGACTTTTGCTGACCTATCGGTGTTCTGCTGCCTGCCGGTTCTGTTCCTATTTTTGCTGTCCTCAATCCGGAGGCCTGATGCCGCACGAAATCGCCCTCCAAGCATGGGATTCTCTGGTCAAACTAGCCGGACCTGCCGCCCATATTCATATCACAGGCGGAGAACCCTTCCTCTATTTTGACCATCTGGCCGGATTGCTCGAAGAGGCCGCTGCAAAAGATTATCCCCCTCTGAATTCCCTGGAAACAAACGGTTTTTGGGCCCAAAATCAGGCCGAAGCCCGAGAAAAACTCCATTTTCTTCACAAAATCGGGCTTCAGGAGCTCGCTGTCAGTTTCGACCCCTTCCATGCCGAATTCGTTCCTCTCGAAGCCGTTCGCACCCTTCAAACCCTCGCTCAGGAGATTCTGGGCCCTCATCGCGTCAAAGTACGCTGGGGAAAATACCTCGAAAACTGCCCCCCCATTGAGGTCTTTTTAGACCCCAAAAACAGAACGGTTCTTCAAAAAATGCTCGAGGAGGACCGCTGCCGGTTTACAGGCAGAGCTGCCGAATCCATCGGGCCTCTGGCAGCCAAGTTTCCGCTTGAGACAATCGAGCAGCAATCCTGCCAAAATGCCTTCCTGAACGCTCGCGGAGTCCACATCGACCCATTCGGAAACGTCTTCTGCGGGCAATGCAGCGGCATTATTTTGGGAAATCTTTACCAAAAACCGCTCGAACTGTTGTGGGAAACGTTTGATCCCCCCGGACTTCCTTTTTGGAATCAGCTGTTCAAGTCCGGCCCGGCAGGTCTCCTCCCGCAGGCCGTTGCGAGCGGTTATCAGCCGACCCGCTTGTATGCCTCCAAATGCCATTTGTGCACAGACATCCGAAGGTTTTTTTTTGACAAGGGAAGTTTTTTGCCGATAATTGGACCGGAAGAGTGCTATGGGATAAAGAGATGTTGAAGGAAGGATGCGTGATTTTATCCGACGAGGTCAGGCTTGGCTGACAACGAAGCAACCAGTTTTGATACGCTTTTCGGACGCATGGCGGTCGAGCAGAAGCTCTGCACAGAAGAGGAATTAAAAGAGTGTAAAAAGGAGCTGCAGGCTCGCGCCGCCGGCAGCAATCCGGTTACCTTGGAGCGGCTTATGGTCGAAAAACAGGTCTTAACCCCCTCCCAGGCCGCTCGCCTGAAGGGTTCCATCCGGGAAAGTCGGGATGTCTCCACCCAAATTCCGGGGTATCGGGTACTGGGCAAACTCGGCTCCGGGGCGATGGCTGTTGTGTATAAGGCCAAGCAGCTTTCCTTAGACCGAACCGTTGCCATCAAGGTATTGCCGAAAAAATTTGTCCAGAAAAGCGACTATGTCGAGCGATTCTATAAAGAGGGCCGGATTGCTGCCAAACTGAACCACAACAACATCGTTCAGGCCATCGACGTAGGAGAAGTCGGCGGTCTGTACTATTTTGTGATGGAATATGTGGAGGGCAAAACCCTCTACGACGACCTGTCCAAAGGAAAGATTTTCAGCGAAAAAGAGGCCCTCGATATTATCATTCAGCTGGCCAACGCCTTAGCCCATGCCCACGCCCAGGGGCTTATCCACCGCGATGTCAAACCCAAGAATATTATGATTAACAAGGAAGGCATCGTGAAACTGGCGGATATGGGTCTGGCACGCGAGGCCTCCGACATCAAGGCCGCCAAACACGAACAGGGCAAGGCCTTCGGAACCCCCTATTATATTGCCCCTGAGCAGATTCGCGGCGAGCTGGATATCGACGGTCGGGCGGATATCTATGCCTTAGGGGCTACGCTCTATCATATGGTCACCGGCCGTGTACCCTTTGACGCCTCCAGTCCTTCGGAAGTAATGCGAAAACATCTGAAAGAACCCCTTGTCCCGCCGGACCATATCAACACATCCCTGTCAGCCGGCATCTCCGAAGTAATTGAAGTGATGATGGCCAAAAACAAAGAGGATCGCTACAAAAATATGGAGGAGCTGCTTATTGACCTCCAGGCCGTTCGCGACGGCAACCCCCCCGTCATCGCCCGCCAGCGGTTCAACATGGAGGCCCTGGAAAAACTCGAAGACGGCGTCGAGGTCAACCACCGGGATGAAACCCAAAAAGTCTATAACGATGCACTCCTCGCCAAATACAAGGTAGCTGTTGTGGCCTTAATTGCACTCAGCGCTGTCCTGTTTTTGATTGTGCTCTTTCTGGCTTTCCAGTTGAAAAATAAAAGTGAGTCGTACGATTCCATGACATACGGACAGGCCCCTTTTTCGTCATGTCCAGAAATCCCGTCCAAACCCGCCTGAGTATTCTGAACGCCGCGGGCAATCTTTTCAGCCGGCACGGCTACTGCGCCACATCTCTCAACGATATTCTGAATGCAGCAGGGATTACCAAAGGGGCCTTCTATCACTATTTCAAAAGCAAAGAGGAGATTTGTTCGGTTCTGCTTGAACAGGCCCTCGAATGCACCCACCGAATGTTTTTATCTTTTGCAGAAACCAATCCGTATGAAGCATTCGAACACTGGACGAACCGCATCCTCGACACCGGCAGTGAAGAAGGCCGTGCCTTCCGGCTGGTTTTGCGCCTTTCCGATGAACTGACCGTCTTCCACAGCCCCATTCCAGACCGGCTGAATCAGTTCTGGAACGAACAACTCGGCGGCCTCGAAAAAAACCTCTCATCATTTGAGTCCGCCGGAAACCTGCTTCCCGACCGCCGTTCGGCTGCTCTGCTCCTGCTGAGCACGACAATAGGTCTCACCCGTCTGGAAAACACCGCTCTCTCCGGCGTTCCGGCCAAGTTTCTGCTTGAAACAACCCTGCGGCTGATTCTCTCATAAAGGACCGCCGCCGGGAGCCGCGGGCTGTACAGGTTGCGTCGTTGGCTGATTCTGATTCTGCTGAAACTGCCGCATCATCATCCGCTGCTGAATCTGCATCGACCAGCTCATAATTTCCATCAGATGCTGCTTGGGCAGAATCAGATGAGTCTGAATGCGCCTGCCGTCCGCCCAGACCCCAACCGCCATCGCACTTTGCGTCTGGACCGGAATCGACTCTATACTCTCGAAAAACGGCGGCATCGGGGCCTCCGGATTGAGGGCCTGCATTGAGCGCATCATCCCGCCCATTCCCTTCATCAGCCGGATGAAATTAACCGAAACGACTGCATCCGCCGCTTGAGCATTCGGAACGGCTTTCAAAGCCGCCTGCATCTCCGCAGGAGCCGGGCCATTCGCCGGCAAATCAATCAGTTTTTGGATGGTTTCCTGCGCCTGCGAACCCATCGCCAGAAACAAATTTTTATTTGTAAGGGCAATAGGATACGTCAACCCCTCCTTGCCGTACATTGCTTCCAGCATCTTTTTCTCCTGCTCGGAAGCGGTTTCCGATGCAGCAAACTGAATCACAATCTGATCGATTGACACGCCTTTGTACTGAGCCGCTTTTTCCTTCATCGTAAAGACAGCCGGAATTCCGAACATTTTGTAAAACTCATTCGCGAGGTCTTTGCCTCCCTGCATCACTTCCCGCATCGCCGCCGCATCCGTAATTTCAACCGCCTCACGAACCGAAAACGGCGGAGTCCCCGCTGTGTATCCAAACGAAAAGGCTGCCTGCATTCCCATCGCCTTCATACTTTTGGTCAACATTGATTCAAATCGGCTTCGCAATTCCGATCCCTTGTCACCGGCAAGCGGAAGGAAAATATCGATAAAAATCCTGTTGGCTTTATCCATCAGCGGTCTATTGATCACCCACAAACCATTGACCGGCGCCTCCGCATCCAGATAGCCGCCCATGAAAAAGCCCGGTTTCATCGCCGGGTCGCGCACCAGCATTTTGGCCAGTTCCGTATCCTTTTTCGCTGTAAAAAGCACCTCCGCCGTCAGCTGTTCCGGCACAGGCGAAAGCAGAATGCTCAAACTGTCCACCTGCACCATCCAGGCATCTACGGCATTCAGCATCGTCGAAATCGCCTCCGGCTTAAAGGGCATCGCCGCCCCCCCTTGAACGGCCTCCTGCAGCCCTTCCTGAACCGCACTTTTGAACGGCTCTGCTCCAATCCGATATCCCTTTTCCACATTCAGCCAAAACCAAGCCGGAGCAGATACGGCATTCTGAGCATCCGCCGGGCTCAGGCGAGCCGCCAGGGACTGCTTCTTTTCCTTAAACATCGAACGGGCAAACAGAATGGATTCTTTCTCCTCACCCGGCGCCAGCAGCAGATAAGAGCTGCCTTCCAGCGGAATAAACGCAACAGGGCCTGCCGAGGAACCCGGAGCAGAGAGGGTATAAACTCCGTTTTCATCCGCCCCCTGACAATAGGGACTGGATGTATAGGGTTTGGGGTCTGTAACAGGCAGCAAAATCACCATCTCCGGCCCTTCATTCGGGTCCTTCAGAAAAACAGCAGCGGCAATCGTTCCGTACTTATTGACTCCGTTGAGCATCGGGTCCCCCAACGCCCCCCCCAGAAACGTCGTAAATATCATCGAAACGGGCATCGGTGCTGCACCAGCCAGATATTGGTCCAGTTTCTCCAGCGTTCCGGTAAAATTATTCAGCCGAAAACAAATCAGCGTATCGGCAGGCAGCAAATCCAGCAGCGGATCCTGGGAAGAAGCCGAATATCCGGCAGGCACAAACAACCCCGCCAACGTCAATAGAAGACCTGCACGGACTGAAAACGATTTAAAGTTCATACAACCTCTCCTTTCAAAAACGATTCTTTCCTTAGTTTCGCTGAATTCGGGATTAAATAATAAGACGGACCTTATCAGGGTTTCATTACCAAAAAAACGTTTTTTTTATTTCATTTGAAAAAATTCCAGAATTTCCTCCTTTTTCTTCAGGGAACCCGCAACAATCGGCAGATAGTCTCCCTGATAAGAGCTCGGGTCCGCAGGAAAAAGACTTTTTCCATCCGGAGAAGATACAAATCCCCCCGCCCGTTCCACAAGGAGGGCACCGGCCGCAATATCCCATAAACGAGAACGAACGGTCACAGAGCCGACCATCGCACCTTTGGCGACATACGCCAAATGCAGGGCCGTCGAACCCAGACAGCGAAAACGGGTTTTAACCATAATGGCCTGATACGGCTTGGCAAACTCCGCCGTCAAATAGCTCTCAATTCCAAAGCAGGCGAATCGATTCAGATCCTGCCGGCTCACCTGAATCCGGGAGCCGTTCATCTGCGCTTCCATCCCCGCCGCCGCTGTAAACATCGAATCGGTCGCCGGTTCAAAAACCACCCCGACAATCGGCTGCCCATCCTGCAGGGCGGCAATGCTTACCGAAAAACACAGCAGTCCGTTAGCAAAGTTGTTCGTACCGTCAATCGGGTCAATGACCCACCAGATTCCCTGCTCGCCGCGCGGTGCCAGCTTGAACATCTTGCCGCCGTGTCCTTCCTCACCCAGAAAACCGTGGTCCGGGTAGTTCTCCTTAATATGGTCCACAATAATTTTCTGGCAAATCGGGTCGGCCTGCGTAACCAACTCATCTGCATCTTTCTGCGTCGTATGAACAAAACGAAGTTCCTCCAGAGCCCGCTGTCCTGCCAGACGTGCAGCCACCACAGCCGTCTCGAGCAAATAACTGATTTCCGTCGAAGACAAGCCCATATCTTCCCTTTCATCTTGACTATTAAACCTGAATATTTTATTCTATCAGAGCCGATGAATAAATGCCAGCCGATAAGATCAGGAAAATCTTCCAACCGCATTTCTCCAGGGGGGCGGATTGCCGCCGCTTTTGTCGCCCTGGTTATTGCCGCCGGATTCGCCTTTTTCCACGCCTGCGACCGACAGTGGCTCGACATCAGTCCTATCCTCGGGGTTTGCGGCTTCAAACAACGGTTCGGTCTGCCCTGTCCCGGCTGCGGCTGGACCCATTCCATCCAGGCCTTTGCATCGGGACGCATTGGGGAGTCCTTTTGTCTTCAACCCGCCGCCGCTGTCTTTTGCCTGACAGCCGCTGCGGCCTTTTTTTTTGCTTTACACATCGCCTTTTTTGGGATAGATTTTTCGTTTTTGAGGTGGGCTCGCTCACCTGGAGGATGCAAAGTGATAATTCTTGCGGCCGCCCTGATTATCTTAGTCGGATGGCTGGCTGCTTTGCTGCTGACCCTGGCCGGGCAAGGTCAATCCTGAAGAAAAACAGATGAAGCAAAAAAAACTGCATCTTTGTCTATGGTTCTCGGCAGCAGGGCTGCTCCCGATGATGAGCAGCTGCACCCTGCTGGGGTTTCTGCTGAGTCCTTCTTCTTCCGAACAGAAAATCGCCGCCCAGTTCCCTCTGTATGCCCAGAAGGATAAATCCGTGTATCTGGCTGTCCGGACCTCCCCCGGCAGTCGAGCCGATGCCGACATCCCGGGTCTTCTCCAGAAAACGCTGGCTGCTGATTTCCAGAGGAAAGTCGGAGTCCCCTCCGAAAAGATTTTTCAAATGCCGTCTGTTCTTCAAAATCCCTCCGCATCCTTTTCCTGGTCCCAGGTCGAAGAAGAAGCCCGCCGGGTTCGGGCCGCTTATCTGCTTTCCATAGAAATCGTCGAATTTGAGGCGGTTCCGCTGGGACCGCAGAATTATTACATGGGCACTCTGGCTGTCCGGGCAATCCTTTCCGAAACCCAAACCGGACAGACCGTCTGGCCGCCCGAAAAAACTCCGCGTCTGATCCGCACCGCGGTTGATTTTGAAGCCAACGGCCGTTCCCAACTCGTTTATCGAATGCTCTCCGCCGTCTCCCACTGCATCGTCCGTCACCTCTATCCGTGCCCGAAAAACGCCTTTCGAGTCAGCGAAGAAATGGAACCCCTCGAATCCCTTATGAACCAGACAGAATAGGAGACAACAAACTATGTACCGAATTCTCATTACGGACAAACTGGCGCAGGAAGGAATTGACCTGATCAACTCCGCCGACGATTTTGAGGCCGTCGTGCGGACCGGCATCAAAGAAGAGGAGCTTGCTTCGATCATCGGCGAATACGACGGACTCATCATCCGCAGCGACACCAAGGTCACGGCAAAAGTCCTCGAGCGACCCGGCAAACTGAAAGGCATCGCACGTGCCGGCGTCGGCATCGACAATGTAGACGTCCCGACTGCTACCCGAAAAGGCATTCTCGTCATGAACACTCCCGGCGGAAACACCCTCAGTGCCGCCGAGCACACCATGGCGCTGATGCTGGCACTGAGCCGAAATATTGTCCCCGCCTGCAACAGTCTTAAACGCGGCGAGTGGGACCGCAAACGCTACACCGGCAATCAGCTCAACAACAAAACCCTCGGCATCATCGGCCTGGGCCGAATCGGAATGGCTGTAGCCAAAATGGCCCTCGGCTTCAATATGAAAATTCTGGGCTACGACCCCTTCGCCGCTCCCGTCGAAGCGGAAAAACTCGGCATTGTCATCACGGATTCCCTCGAAAAAATCTTCAAGGAATCCGACTTTATCACCGTGCACGTTCCCAAAAACGAAAAAACACTCAATATGATTACCGCCAAGGAAATGAAGATGATGAAGCCGACCTGCCGGCTGATTAACTGCGCCCGCGGCGGCATCATCAACGAAGAAGACCTGTACAACGCACTGGCGGCCAAAACCATTGCCGGCGCCGCACTGGATGTTTTCTCCAAAGAACCGCCGGAAAATACCCGCTTCAAAGAACTGGACAACTGCCTGGTTACTCCGCATCTGGGTGCCAGCACGGAGGAAGCCCAGATCGAAGTCGCCGTGGAAGCCGCCCAGATCCTGATGGACGCCATCAAAGGCGGTCCGATCCGCAATGCCGTCAATGCTCCGGCTATGGGCGGTCTGTCGCCGATTATCAGCCAGTATGCCGTTCTGGCTCAGCGAATCGGTTCGCTGGCCAGTGCCATGGTCACCGGCCATCTGAAAAGCGTTCAAATCGAATTCCGCGGTTCCATCGCCGAAAAGACCGTGGACCCGATTGCCACCTCGTTTGCTATTGGGCTCCTTCAGCCGCATTTTGACACCACCGTCAATCTGGTCAACGTGCCGGTCCTGGCCAAAGAGCGAGGCATCAGCATTGACCAAATCAAAAATCCCGAAATCAAAGATTTCGAATCCACTTTTGCTGCGACTGTTCAGACTGACCAGTCTAAACGAACCATCATCGGCACCGTTTTCGGCGGCAATCTGCCCCGCATTATCGAAATTGACGGGTTCCCCATCGAAGTAACCCCTGAGGATGCCATGCTGATTATCTTCAACGATGACAAGCCGGGCGTCATCGGCGCGGTCGGCACCATCCTGGGCAAGCACGGCATCAACATCAATACGATGGGTGTCGGACACAAGCGGGCCGAAGGCAAGGCTATTCTGGCTTTCAGTCTGGACAAACTGCCCGATGAAAAGGCCGCCGCCGACTTGAAAAAATTGGATTTTGTCAACGAACTGTACATCTGCAAGCTTCAATAACACTCAAACAGAACGAGTAGTCAGAACGGAATCAACCCTGCCCTGTTCGTTTGACAGGGCAGGGCTTTTGTGCCTTTACGGAGAAATGCTGGAATGACCGCAGGAAAACGCACCCAGACCAAACAGCTGAATCTGGCTTTTGATGAGACGGAAAACCCTAAACCCTCTCAAACCGAACCTGTTGCAGTCGAGCATCCCGCTGAAGAAGCGGAAAACGAGAAAGAAACCTCCGCCGTTCCGGGCAGCTCTCGAAAACGCAAAGCCGTTGCGGCCACCGCCGAAACCCTGGCGGCAAAACAGCGGGATATCAGCGTCAGCGAATTTTTTGCCAAGAACCGCCACCTACTCGGTTTCGACAATCCCCGCAAGGCCCTTCTGACCGCTGTTAAAGAGGCCGTCGACAACTCCCTGGATGCCTGTGAGGAAGCCCATATCCTGCCGGATTTGGAAATCTCCATCCAGCCCTTTAACGGCTCCGAAAACAAGTTCACCGTCTCCGTGCAGGACAACGGTCCGGGCATTGTCGGCCAGCAGGTCCCGAATATCTTCGCCCGGCTCCTGTACGGCAGCAAGTTCCACACCCTGAAAATGAGCCGCGGCCAGCAGGGCATCGGCATCAGCGCCGCCGGAATGTACGGCCTGCTCACTACAGGTCAGCCCGTGCAGATTATCACCCGAACCAGTCCCAAGAAAAAAGCCCGTCATTACCATGTTCAAATCGACACCTCCCGCAACCGCCCGGAAACCATTCTCGATGAAGAATGCGATTTTGACCTGCCCCATGGAACCCGCGTGACCATTACGCTCGAAGGACGCTACCAGAAAGGCCGTCAAAGCGTCGATGAGTACGTGGCCCAGACTGCCATGGCCAATCCGCACGCTCGGATTCTTTATCGAACACCGGACGGTCAAACCATCGAATATCCCCGACGCAGCAATCAAATGCCCTTTATCCCCATCGAGGTCAAACCGCATCCCTACGGCGTCGAATTGGGAGTCCTTTACAAAATGGCACGGGAAAGCCGGGCCAAAACGCTCTCCGAGTTCCTTCGGACTCACTTCTCCCGAATCAGCGACCGGCTGGCAGCCGAAATCCTCAAAAAAGCCAAACTCTCCGCCAAACTAAAACCCGAAAAAATCACCCTCAAAGACGCAGAGGCACTTCACACCGCCATTCAGGATACAAAGATCATGGCCCCGCCGACAGACTGTATCGGTCCTATCGGGGAGGAGGCGCTCCTGGAAGGGCTCAAACGGGTTGTGCAGGCCGAATTTTATACCAGCTGCACCCGAAAGCCCGCCGTTTATCGCGGCAATCCTTTTCTCGTAGAAGCAGCCTTGGCCTTCGGTTTTAAAGATGAAGAGGCCGAAGCGGAATCCGAAGACAAAGAACCGATGTTGCGGCTGGTGCGGTTTGCCAACCGTGTCCCCCTGCTCTATCAGCAGTCCGCCTGCGCCATTTACAAGGCGGTCCTCGAGACCAACTGGCGAAACTACGGCATCAGCCAAAGCCGCGGCGCCCTGCCGACCGGGCCGATTCTCCTGATGGTGCACTTCGCCTCCGTCTGGGTTCCCTTTACCTCAGAAAGCAAAGAAGCTGTAGCCCACTACCCGGAAATTATCAAGGAAATCAAACTGGCTGTTCAGGAATGCGGACGAAAACTCGGGATGCATGTCCGCCGCCAGAAACGCATCCACACCGAGATGCTCAAACGCAGCTACATCGAAACCTATCTGCCCTATATCGGCGAGGCCCTGCGGGATATTCTCGCCCTCAAGGAAAACCAGGTCCATGACGTCCAGGAAAAACTCAAGGTCATCCTCGAGAAAACCCGTTCCATCTGACAGGACCTTCCGGACAGATGACCGATGCCCCTATCGTCTCTTCTGGAAAACCCTCATATTTTTAAGACACAGCAGTTCTCGGAGGCGCCCGCAGGAAACAACGGTCTCCTCAACCGCCCGTCGAACTCCGTCAAATCTCTCCACTCCCGTATCATGAAAAATGAGAAGTCCATTTCGGATCACCCACGGCTCCCAGAGCTGAATGTCCAGCAGAACATCCTCATAGAGGTGGGAACCATCCACAAAGAGCAGTCGAATCGGCTCATTCCACTGTTTCGCCGCCTCCTCAGACGCCATCCGAAGCGGGCAAACTGTATCGCCAACAGAATGAATTTGAAGATTCTCAAGAAAAACCTCATAACTGCCGCGAAGATGCGGATCAACCGCAAAGACCTTCTCTGCACGGCCGGCTTTCTTCAGACCGGACGCCAGCGCAATCGTTGATTTACCCCTAAAAGAGCCGATTTCAACAATCGAACCTTTCTCTTTGGGAAAATAGGAAAAATAAAAAAGGGTCAGAAGCTCCTTGTCGGACAAATGCCCTTCTATCCCGGAAAGCACCCGAAACTCCTGAGCCGTCAGCACGTTCAAAAGCTGACGATTCATTTTTTTTGCACGCCAGGCGCTGAGGCGAAAAAACCGGGGAACTCGCGTTGCCTTCGGCTTAATAACAGGTAATACCCGCCTTTTCCGCTGAAACTCTGACACGCTCTCAAGCCCACTCTGATTCCGCCTAAAGAATAAAAAACCATACGGCTTTCTGCAAGAACAACCATCCTTTTCAAACACGAAAAGAAAGAAGGTCTTTCGAATAACTCTCCGGTCAGGAAAATCATACTCTGAATGCAAATTTTTTCTGTCTGTTATCGGGGCAGGTATCCGCGGACCATATAATGGAGGTCTTCG